>JAJYOS010000013.1 GCA_021796055.1 Bacteroidota bacterium | reverse complement strand
AAGTTACCGGGACGGGAAAGAAAGAGAATTCAAAGATAATAGATTTCATAACTTCGCATCTGAAAGAATGGGGCGGAGAAATCGCATAGTCTTCCTTCCGTGTTCCCTGTTCCGAATTTTCAAATATCGCACCGCCTTCTTCGCCTCTACTTTTTCCTATAGAACTGCGACACCGCCGGCACGAGATATTCCTCAAACGCCCTTTTGAAATCATACTCCGGGTTCCAGCCCCAGTCTCTTCGCGCCCGGGAGTCATCGACGTCCGCCGGCCATGAGTCAAGAATCGCCTGTCTCTTCAGATCAGGTTTGAAATTCACAACGGCATTGGGGAAAGCCTTTTTCACTTCCCTCTTTAGTTCCCCTGCCGACGGGCTGAAGGAGCCGACGTTGTAAATCTGCGTGGTCAGGTTCTCTTTTGGTGCGGCTTCGAGAGAGAGGAGCGCTCTCACACCGTCGGGCATTGCCATGAAAGGTATCCTTGTGTCTTCCCTCACAAAACAATCGTACGCCTCCCCCTTCGCCGCCTGGTGAAGCATTTCCGGCGCGAAGTCGCTCGTCCCCCCCGTTGGGAGCGTTACCGCGCTTATCAAACCGGGAAATCGCACGCACCTGAAATCCACTTTGCCTTCCATCGGCTGGGCGTCGAGCTGCCGGTAATAATTCATGTAATACTTTCCAAGCCTTTCGCAGTACAGCTTGTTTATGCCGTACATCGTGCGCGGCTCGGTGCATTCATCCTCGCCGATCCTCCCCGCCTTCTCCTTCGCCACCACGTCAGGAAGTCCATAAACCGCAATCGAGCTCGGATAAATCAGCTTCACTTCCCTTCCCTGAAGACGTGATTGCGTGATCGCCGTTTCGAGCATGTTCAGCGTTCCATCAACATTTACCTTGTGTGCGATAGTCGGCTGGCGTTCCGCCCTGGTCGAAAGGAGCGCGGCCAGATGATATATCACATCGAAGTCGTGCGCTGTCGAAAGGGATTCGAGAAATCGATTGTCTAAGATGTCTCCAGTGTAAGTTCTGTAGCACTTCGATCTGGAAGAGTCATCGAGAGTGTTCAGGTCAAGCGCGACGACCCTGACGCCATCGTGCTCCGCGAAGTGTGAGATGAGTCCGTGTCCGATTTCACCGTTCGCACCGGTGATGAGAATCGTTTTTGTTTCCATTCATTCTCCTTGAAGAAGCGCCGGGATTCTGTTTGAAGACCGACGACGTTCGGTGGCCGATACAGGCATGTAGTCCGCCTGAATTTTATCGGTCAAGTTAAGTCATGACAGCTATTTCTAGCAACACTTCGAAGACGGAAGCGCACGAGTGACACCAGGTAGGATCTCTGGTGCTCGAATGGAGGCGCTGCATTCTGGAACAACTTGTTTAATTGGGGAGCGTGGATTACAATCCGTAAGGAACGTGGCACTGTTTCAGCATGCTTATGGCTCAGCCTCGATATCTCCCGCGTTCGAAAGGGATCTCATCGAGAGGGTGAGAATCGGCGACCAGTTAGCATTGGAACAACTGTTCCACCGGTACTACGATGGCCTTTGCCGGTTCACACTCAGTCTCACCCGTTCACCGGATGACGTTGAGGATCTGGTTCAGGACATATTCGTAAGAATATGGACGAACAGGGCGCATTGGAACCCAAAGGGTTCCGTTGGCGCCTACCTCTATAAAGCTGCCCGAAATCAAGCTATCAACCTCCTCAAAAGCAGAAAGCAAAACTCCTTCCCTACCTCTGAACAGGGAGAACCTTTTGCAACTGGTACCGACGTCGATTTGATCGACGAAGTGGCCGACAAAGACCTCTTCATGGCTGTTAGCAAGGCGATTGACCACCTTCCGGAAAAATGCCGCCTGGTTTTCGTACTTAACCGCCGAGAAGGGCTTACCTACACTGAAATCGCCGGAGTCTTGGAAATTTCCCAGAAAACGGTAGAAAATCAAATTTCCCACGCGTTGAAAATCCTCAGGAATGAGCTATCGCCTTTTAGGCGGTAAGAATAGTGGTTGGGTATAGGGGTAAAGAAGTTCTGGTTTGTATTTAGAGTGTATGTAAAGTCTTTCAGAACAAGTTGGTGGAAGATACTCAGTTGACAAGGCGTGGGTTTAGGGCGGTTGGACGTTATCTCGCTTCGGAGTGCAGCGAGAGGGAGCGGCTCCAGATTGAAGAATGGATCAATTCCAGCCCGGAATCAAGACAGACATTCGATGAGTTACGCGAAATCTGGATGCTATCGGGCGGCCGAAGCGGTGAGTGGAATTCGTGGCGCTCATTACCATCCTTAAGAAAGAAACTCGGCGAAGTTGCGGTTGACGTCGATCGCACCAACCAAATGGAAATATTTCTTTATAAAATAGTTCCGACAAAAGCGTCCGAAGGATCGCTTCCTGGTCGTCTCCTGCAAATAGCCGCCGTAATGATGGTTCTCATCGGAGCCGCTTACATCGGCCTCTACCTGAGAGAGGTTGCGAAGAGATACTCGGCTGTTAGCCAGGAACGGGCAGCTCTTCACGAGACAATATCCACTAAATCTGGTCAAAGAGTCACAATTTCGTTCGAAGACGGAACGAGAATTCTTCTCAACTCCGCGAGCAGCCTGCGATATGCCAACGTTCCCAGCGGGAGACGCGAATTCCACCTCACCGGTGAAGCATACTTCGAGGTCGTGCATTCCAATCGCAGGCCATTGATCGTAAGAACAAGCGACGCAGTGATCAGGGATGTCGGCACCAAATTCAATATCGCGGCGTGGCCCGGCGACGGACAAACACAGGTAGCAGTAACCGACGGCAAGGTTCTCCTTACGCCTAATGGTCAGCTGAACGCCAGGCCAACGACGATCACAGGCGGAGAGTATTCTGTCGTGAGGAAAGGAAGGATTGCCGTTGAGCCGACTTACACGGACGTCGGCGATAAGATAGCCTGGATCAGAGGGGAACTCATATTTCATAACGAACGCATTCGAAACGTTTTCAGACAGCTTCAGTGGAATTACGGGATTAAGTGTTATGCGACTCAACCTTCGATTTACTCGAGAACTTTAACGGCCACATTTACGAGCCATCAAACCCGGCAAGACATTATAAGAATAATAGCACTCGCCTTGCGAATCAGCTATAAAGCGTCCAATGACTCGGTCCTCTTTTCAACGAGGAACCCCTTGTAAGACAGCGTTAAACAAAGATGAGGAGGATTAAGCGATGAAAAAGCTCTACACGATTCTGATCGGGTTGGCGATCGCCGCTTTCTCGCTGAGCGTCCCGGACGTCTGCGCCCAAGCAGCTGATCCCTCATCAGAATATTCATCTGAAAATTCCGGAGGAGCACAGCCATTTGGCGCCGCTGCTGGCTCCGAAACCGGCTACCTAAAAAACAGTGTGTCAATTGATCTGCAGAACGTTCCTCTCGCGACGGCGTTGAAAGAAATCTCATCGAAAACGGGAGTCCACTTCTCCTACAGCAAAGAGATCGTTCCGGTGGACCGGCAGGTGAGCGTGCAGGTGAGAAATGTCACCGTCGAAGATGCCATTAATGAAACTCTAGCAGGAACGAATCTGAGCTGGATACCCATGAAGGAAAATCAAGTTGTCATAACGCAGACAAAGAACGATCCGCCCGGACAGGGGACGATAAAGGGACGGGTTGTGGATCAGAATGGTAACCCGGTTCAATTCGCAAACGTGTTAATAGTCGGGACAAGTCTGGGTGCCGCTGCCGATGTTGACGGCAATTACACGATCTCGAGCGCACCGAGCGGCACGCATGAGTTGAGGGCTAGCGCGGTAGGCTATCGAACCGAGATTTTTCGAATTACGGTGTCAGACGGGAAGACCACCGTACAGAATTTCTCACTTCCGCTCGATCTCCTGGGAATGCACGAAGTGGTCGTGACAGGAACGACTATCCCCGTGCAGAAACTGAACGCTACAAACTCCATCAGTACAGTGAGCCCGAAGGAACTCACGCTAGCGCAGCCGTTCAGTACAACCGAATTCCTGAAATATGTCCCGGGCTTCACCAGGGTTGAGAGTTCGGGCGGCTATGTGAATGAGAACTATACCATGCGTGGCATTTACGGGACAATCTTCATCAATTTCATGCAGGATGGGATTCCTTGCTTCCCGACGCAAAACATCTTCTTCATGAACACGGACAATCTGTTTAGAATTGATGACAACGTCCAGCGCGTCGAGGTAGTGCGCGGCGGAAGCGCGGGTACTTTCGGCTCAAACACGCCGGCTGCCGTTATCAATCTAATATCCAAAACCGGCGGCCCCGTTCTCGCAGGTGAAACGCAAGTCCAGGTCGGGACGCAAGGTCTCGCCAAAGTCGATTTCGACGTCAACGGACCGATCGAACCGAAATGGCGTTTCAACTTAGGCGGCTTCTATCTGTACGATCATGGCGTGAGGGATCCGGGATTTGACGGCAACATTGGAGGACAGCTTCAGGCTAATGTGACCAGGCTTCTTTCCAACGGCTACATCAGATTCTACGGCAAATACATCAACTCTAAGAGCCAATTCATCCTCGACCTTCCGCACGACAACCCGTCAAAACCTCAGTTTGTGCCGGGTTTCGGAACCTATGGCTCGTTCAACTCTCCGGAAGGGCTTAACATTTCCGTTCCAACTCCGGATGGAGCACTCACACTTCCCCTCGGACACGGACTTCTGACGAACGCTGGTTGGCTGACGGGCGAAATCAACCTCAACTTCCCGGATGGCTGGAATGTCAAGAACCAACTCCAGGTAATGAGCAACTATCAGGAATGGAACGCAATCATACCCGGTAACGCGGAGCCGATTAACTACTGGAAAACTCAAGAGGCAGCCAGTTTGTGGCACGCGGGATACTTCCACGGGACTGACAGCGCGACGTTCGTGAACAATGCTCCTACAAACATAAACATCACTTACACCAACCAGTTCAACCCCAACGGAACTCACGCGGCGTTTCCGAATTCCGAGTATACCCCAACGAACGGGTTGATATCCCCCGGAAACGAATGGCATGTCGCCAAACCGATGTCAGCATTCCAGGAACAATTCCAGATCAATAAGTCTCTCGATCTTGGAGGAGATTTCCTGTACCACCATGACCTTAGCGTGATACTCTATTTTGCCAGCTACACGATGGGGAACCACTGGTACTTCCCAACCATCCTAACCGATGTTCAGGACATTACTCATTTCCTGGATGCGACGGTGAATTACATCGACCCCACAACAGGCGCCACCAAGACGCTCGACATAACACAGAATGGATTCACGAACTATATGTCATACTATGTAAACGGCCAGGGACAGGCGAGTATCTTAGACGGAGTGATAAGCGATCAGATGATGGTAACAGACAGGCTGCGGCTAAACCTGGCAGCTCGCTGGGAAGGCGACGGATTTGTTCAGACGACCGAGAATAATTCCACGGTTCAGCCCAACGGCACTCCCGTTGACTCTACAACTCCCCCTTATGCGCGCATCGCGTGGGGAAATGGAAGCTATCGACATATGAGCACCTGGCTCCACGACTGGTCATTCACGGCAGGGCTCAATTACGACATCTTGCCTCAAGTGTTTGCTTTCTACGCGAACTTCAGCCGTGGTTATGAAATGCCATCCCTCGACAACTTGCTGCAAGGTGTGCCTGCACAGATTGCCCTTTTTCAGGATGAGCACACATTGCAATACGAAGGCGGTTTCAAATATTATAGCGACGTATTTGCTTTCAATGCGGATGTGTTTTGGGCAAACCTAACCAACATCACCAGCCAGGGAGCTGTCAACCAGCCTAATGGATCAGTCGTGTGGGTGACGAACTATGGTCTGAACCAAAACGCCTACGGAATCGAATCTGATGCGACCTGGATGCCCGTGTCAGGTCTGTACCTGCGAGGGAACTGGACCCTTCTGAAGGCTACTTACGCGAGCGGCGGGAGCTTCGCACTAAACGGAATCCCGAACTCAATCGGCGACCTCCTTGGCACATACACCTGGAATAACTTCACGCTCGAGGCCGATTGGCATTACGTCGGTAACCGCATAGGCGGACTGAACTTTGGCGGCTACACGAGCAGCGGTCAGGCTGTCTTCGTCGTCGGTACGGCGCTTCCGGCTTATACTTACATGAACACCGGCTTGTCCTATTATGTAGCGTCTCAGGCTATAACTCTCAGGCTCGGCGTGACGAACCTCTTCCAGAGCCAGGGTCTCGAGGAGGGCAACCCGAGAGCAAGCGCGGTCGGAAGTTATTTCCTCGCACGTCCGATACTCCCGCGAAGGCTGACATTTAGTGTGGGATACCAATTCTGAAATGTGAAACAACATTCGCTGGCTGGGAGGATCCTCCCAGCCAGTTTAGATGAGCAGCTTATAAGGCCATGTCATCCGAAACAACTTCGGCTTTTATTTCGCTCAGTGATTCCTTTTTCGCGGCGGCGTGCCACATCCGAGCTCACTTTCTTCTTCGACACCTCACACGTTCACGACATTCGTCGCTCCGAGTTCCGCAACGACAGACACCCACTCAATTGCGGGAGTACAATCGACGATTACCGCGGCCGCTAACTGCAATGCTGTGTTGCGAGATTGCTCGCGCTTCTTCTAGTTCCAGAGAACACAACAACGCAATGGCTAGACCCGTGATTCCATTTCAAGTGACCTGAACGCGAGCAGAACGGCAAATGGATGAACACACGCCTTGAGCGTTATATTAAGCTGAACGCATCGGAACGTAAATTACGGCAACGCATGGGCGAGGAGCTCGAAACAACGCTGCGACGGAAAAACAGGTACCGGTCCGACTCCACACCGTCCGAGAATGCCAGGTTCACTTGATCGGACCGAAGATCCTTCTGATCGCGCCATTTAAGCAGCGATCAGCCGACACAGCGATACAAGTATTCATCTAAAGCAAGATCCAGAAAGAGGCTACACTATGGCACGATACACACTCCACACTTGCATTCTAATTCTCCTTCTCGTTGCGACAGCGGCTGTTAACGCGCAACCTAAGGATTTTCAGCTTTCCGCGAACCGCGTCTCGGTGAAGTACACTCCCACGTATATCGGCAATGGAAACATCGGCGTATCTTCGTCGCAGCTCGGCACGATGCCGACGCATTCCTATATGGCGTGGATCTATGAGCATTATCCCGGAGATGTAGCGCGAATAGCTTCCCTCCCCGCTTGGAACGCGGTGAACTTCTTCAACGGTGGTAGCTGGCTCAACGAAACCGATGTTACCGGCGGCGCTATCAAGGACTACCGTCAGACACTCGATATGTATAACGGCGTTTTAAAGACCGGGTATACCTGGATCGAAAAGAGTAACAAGACGGATATTTCAACGACCCTTTTCGTGTCGAGGTCAAACCCGAATCTCGCGGGGATGGAATTCACGGTTAAAGTAGATAAATCGGGCCCTGTGAGAATCATACTACCTATCATACAATGGAGCGAGCCGAAGAGGATGGAACTCGCCAAGATCGCGGATATCAACATTAAAATGATAAACGGCCTTCCGAATGTCTGGTATCCGGGCCACATGACAATAGAGAATCTTATGGCACACGGTGCCCAAACCGGCGCGGTTGAATCGGTGGTGGCGAAACCGGACGGGAATTCCGTTCGAGTCGCGATTGCCCAAAACATATCATGGTATCCACGCTTCATCAACGCGCGGGTAACCGGAGACACGACGGAAGTCGGTCCCTCAATTACTGTTAGTTTCAACGCGAAGGCTGGGACGATTTACCGGTTCTATCGCTACGTGGGGATATTTTCATCACGGGATACAAAAGACCCGTTGCTGTCGGCAAGACGCACAGCATCAAACGCGGCATTAAGTGGATTCCAGACTATCCTAAAATCCAGCGAGACAGCATGGCACAAGCTTTGGAAGACGGATATCATAGTCAAAGGAGATCCTGCACTTCAGAAGGTAATTCACTCCTCGATGTTTTATCTCCTTTCGAGCGCGCGCGCCGGGAGCGACTTCGGCATCCCGCCGATGGGACTTTCGAGCGACGGATACTACGGACACATTTTCTGGGATTCAGACACATGGATGTTTCCCCCTCTCCTTCTTATGCATCCCAACATAGCCAGGTCAATGGTAATGTTCAGATACAAAGCGCTCCCCGCGGCGGAAGCTAACGCGAAGCTCAACGGCTACCGGGGGGCGATGTATCCTTGGGAGTCGGACGAGAACGGAAACGAGGCGTGTCCAAAGTTCGCGTACCAGAACGCGCTTTATGAGAATCACGTCACGGGCGATGTGGCTTTCGCCCAATGGCAGTATTATCTCGCGACCCAGAACAAATCATGGCTCAAGCATTTCGGCTATCCCGTTATCAAGGAAACGGCGGACTTCTGGACCAGCAGGGTCAAATATGATCCGGCGAACAAGACGTATAACATCGATCATGTGGTCTCGGTTGATGAAGGACTCATCGGCGTCAACAACGATGCCTATACAAACCTGGTCGCAAGAAGGAACCTGGAGATAGCGACAAGAGCGGCAAAGCTTCTCGGTGAACGTCCGGATTCCATGTGGAGTCGCGTCGCGGACGGGCTTTACATACCTTACGACAGCACCAGACATTGTTACCTCACATACCAGGGCGCGCCTCCGCAGTCTCTCGGAGCAGTCGTCCCGCTTCTTTATTATCCACTTGAGCTGAAGGTCCCAAATGAGGTCAAGAAGAACGACCTCGTGAACGCTCTTGGTTTCATGAAAAAAAACGGTACTGGAGTCATGATGGGTATAACGCTTTACCAGATCGTGGCCGCTGAAATCCGGGACAGGACTCTGTTCGAAGATTTTTATAAAATGAGCTACCGGTCATATATCAGGGGTTCATTTAACGTCTTTGCCGAAACGCCAGAAAACATGTCGACAAATTTCCTCACAGGTACGGGAGGCTTCCTGCAACAGGTGCTTTTCGGCTACACCGGACTCAGGATAACATCGCGCGGCCTCGTGAAGGAGTATAAGCCGATGCTCCCGACCGGAGTGACCTCGCTCAGAATTACAAATCTGCATTTCAGGGGAAAGCTGTATGATGCTATAGTCGAGCGCGGAAACACAAGACTCATTCAGAAATAAGGAACGTTTTATGAGGCGATTACTTCTGATCCTTGCCACGATCGCGGCCACTCTCTTCCTGCTCAAACCGGGCTTCGCTCAGTCAGCGGACGAGCACCTCACCAGCATAGAGGTCCTTGTCAAGCCGACTTTGGACTCGCTCATCGCAAAGGAAGACACAGACCACGACAAGAGAATAACAATAGATGACCCGCACATTCCCGACACCGACCTGGGAAACAGACGCTTTTGGTTGACTGCGCTCGACGGGCACAGATATGAAGTCGATGAGACTTACTACCTCGCGAACCTCCTCGAAAATCTGAAACTTGCGGAGGACGAAGGAAAGGACACCTTAACCCTGAGCGGCGCCGAAATTTTTCAGCCGCCCGTCCAGCGCATCGCGGAGTCTATAAAGAATCTCTACTGGTCCGGCCTAACGAGACGAATCGACGAAGCGGGCCTCGAGAAGATATTCAAGGATGAGAAGGTAAAGACGATCGACGGTTTCAATTACGTTTACGTTCCGGATGGCGACACATTGGGTTACGATTACTTTTCCGGTGTGGCGCGCAGCAGGCCGGATTTCAAAATGAAAGTCGTAATGCTTCCCGCCAAAGTTACCCCCCAATACGTCGAGAGTCTTAACGACAGGCCAGGCATCCTTAGCCTCAAGTTGTACAGGAAGCCCGATGGCAAAATCACGGCGACGCCGTTCGTCGTTCCCGGCGGAAGATTTAATGAAATGTACGGCTGGGATAGCTACTTCATAACGCTCGGTCTCCTCCAGGACGGCAAAGTCGCGCTCGCGAAGTCGATGGTCGACAATTTCATTTACGAGATTGATCACTACGGCAAAATCCTCAACGCCAACAGGACTTATTACCTGACGAGGTCACAGCCCCCCTTTTTCACATCCATGGCACTGGCGGTTTATCAGGAGCTTCCGAAAAATGAAGAGACAAAAGCCTGGCTGAAAGAAGTGCTTGAAGCGGCGATCAAGCAGTACAACAACTACTGGATGGGTCCGAATCATCTCACGAAGACCGGACTGAGCAGATACTATGACAACGGCATCGGACCGCCGCCGGAGGTCGAACCGCACAGGTATCATTATCTGTATGCCGAATACGCAAAGAAGTACAACATGAGCGAAGAACAATTCAAGGATGAGTACCTCTCTGGAAGACTTAAAGTACCTTCGCTCGATACATTCTTCAAGAACGACCGGGCGATGCGCGAATCCGGTAACGACGCAAGCTATCGACTCCAGTACGACTGCATCGATCTCGTCACGGTCGACTTAAACTCGCTCCTTTACAAAGAGGAGACGAACATAGCCGACATAATCTCGGATGAATTGAACGGCGAGGTGAGACTAGGCAACGGAAAAGTCGAGAAGAGCTCGACCTGGTACGAAAAGGCCGTGAAACGTAAGAAGCTCATGACAAAGTATCTCTGGGATGCGAAGGCCGGCATGTTCTTCGACTATAACTTCGTCACTAGGAGGCAGACCGGCTATGTCGCGGCAACAACGTTTTATCCTCTCTGGGCGAACCTCGCCACGAAGAAGCAGGCGGAGGAACTGGTGAAACACGCGCTCCCGCTGCTCGACCTGCCCGGCGGCATCGTTGGCTCCACGGAGAAGTCGCGCGGTCCAATCACGAAAGACCGCCCGCAGACACAGTGGGACTATCCTTTCGGCTGGTCGCCGCAGCAGATACTGACATGGGTTGGATTGAAAAACTATGGCTATGGGAAACTCGCACGCGAACTAGCTTACAAGTGGCTCTACACTATTACTGTCAACGCTTACAACTATAACGGCACAATCGCTGAAAAGTACGACATGGTTACTCGTTCATCGCAGGTCTTCGCCGAGTACGGGAACGTCGGGACAAAGTTCTCATACATTACCCGGCAAGGTTTCGGCTGGACAAATGCATCATACGTGATCGGGCTTACTTTTCTCACTAAGAAGCTCATCGCCGTTCTCGACAGGCTGATCCCGCCGGAGTGGGTGTTTAGGAACTAGTTTTCGTGTAACCGTAACCAAGAGACGAGCACCCAGCAGTCGGCGGTCGCCATGTTTTCCCCGTCCTCGCGGTGAACCTATTGCCCTTTTATCCATGTTATGTATTAGCAGGTTGACAATTCAGTAATGACTGCTCGAAAGGGAATTAGCAATGATGGACAATAGGACAGTTCTGGTTGCGGGCGCGACTGGAAAACAGGGAGGGGCTGCGGCAAAAGCTCTTATAGAAAACGGATTCAAAGTAAAAGCTCTCACAAGGAATCCGGCTTCCTCCGCCGCCATGTTACTTCAGAAAGCCGGCGCCGAGATTGTGAAGGGCGACCTAACCGACAAGGCCTCATTGGCTGGCGCGCTCAGAGGCGTTAATGCTGTATTTGCCGTGACGACGCCGTTTCAAAACGGTCATGAAGCGGAAGTGACTCAGGGAGTCAACATCGTCGACGCCTCAAAAGCCGCAGGCGTCGGCCAGCTTGTTTTCAGTTCTGTGGCTAGCGCCGATAAGAATACCCGCATTCCGCACTTCGACTCCAAATATAAGGTGGAACAGTACATCGCCGCCTCTGGAGTACCATACACGATCATCGGTCCGACGGCGTTCATGGAAAACTTCATACAGCCGTTTGCCCTCGGCAATATTCGCCAGGGAAAACTAGCGAGGGCGCTTCCAGCCACGCGGCCGATACAGCTTATCGCGGTTGAAGATATCGGCTCGTTTGTCGCATTCGTAATCGAGAATAGCAACGAATTCCTGGGCGATCGCATAGATATTGCCGGTGACGAACGCACGGGGGAGGAAACTGCAATTATCCTTTCGAAGATCATTGGCCGAACGATCAAGTACGAAAGCTTTCCGCCAGCCAGCATCAGGGCTCAGAGCCCCGATTTGGCTATAATGATGGAATGGCAGGAGAAAAACGAATACACAGCTGCCATAAGTAAATTGCGTCTGGACTTTCCTGAGGTCGGCTGGCAAAGGCTAGAGGAGTGGGCAAGGAAAATTGATTGGGAGACATTGCTGGCTTCATAGCTGGCTCCTTTTTGCCTCCTAATTGTCGCGCGCAACCATGCGATTCCCGCCACATACTCGTTTTAGACCGTCGAGTCCGGCGGAGAAAAAATCGGGCCTAAGCTTCACTGATTTTCAACCTGAAACGGGTGCGGATTCGGCAGACTAATTTCAGCCGATCTTGTACTTCCTCTTCGTCTTCTCGATTACGCCGAGGTGATGCTCAAAGTGCTCCACGGTGTGTTCGAGTACCCCTAGGAGAGTCACCTTTCCGTTTTCGTTGTGGATGCCTGTCCTGGAGAAATCGGAATCTTTCAGGCTTTTCAAAACTGGTGTCATCGAGGCGCGTAAGGTGTAGAAGAGAGCGATCGAACCCTCCACAGATGTTTTCGTGTATAGGAAACTATCGGCCCATTCATTCTGATCGAACGCCATTAGGAGAGGGTTTTCCTCCGCGATGATCTTCTTCATCCTATAGACGAGATTCAGCTCAGCATCGGCGAGATGATGAACTTGCTGTCTTATAGTCCATTTTTTCGAGGCAAGCCGCCTATCCAAATCTCTGTCGGAAAGCCCGTCCACGCCCGCTATAAGATCGCCTGGGCCGTTCTCGTACCTGCGTATCAATGATATTGTTCTTGTGCTCATTAAGAATCTCCATGAATGGTTATCGTATTCAGCCTAAGGTTTGAATAGAGTGATCAGGACAATGATGACCACGAGTGCCCAGTTTAAGACAAAGAACACCGTCTGCTTGCTGTTAAGCGCCTCCAGCTTATCACTGGCATCTTCCGGAGGGTTGATCTGGTTCATCTGGTCGAGCAGCATTGCTCGCTGGCGACCGGTCTTAGGACTCACAACCATCCCTATCCCGAGAAGGATGATGAAAAAGAAAAGCTTGATGCCAAGCCAGGCATCGGCCCCGAACAAGTCGCCAACACTGATATTTAGGAATATCATGTTGCCAATGCCGCTGAGTATGAGGACAAGGGCGCCAAACGGCGAGAGGAGACCGACACTCCTGAGCATCTTTGCCGCATGTTGTTTCATCCTGATATCGTTCTCCCATCTGAAATTAGCCTCGATGATGGGACCGGCAAACAGAAGAGTGAAGATCATCCCGACCCCGAGCAGGTGAAAGAACAACGATATGTGAAACCAATTCATCTATTGTCTCCTTATTATTTCCTTTAATGTAACACGCCAGAACAAATTTTCGCTGGCAAAGACGAACAATACGCCTTACGCTTAAGCACACACTGGTACGCGGCAGGGGAATTCGGCTATAAGTACCACCATACGCGTCACTCTTCTGTTGTCCTCGCCTCCTTGATCGATGCAGCCAATGATAACCTCGTCACACCGGGTAAGTCGATTTTAGACTTCTCGGCAGGCGATCCGATAATTGGGACGGCAAGTTCGCTCGGTCTTACGTTCCTCAAAACACCTCTGTAATTTTCCCGAACTTATGTCATTTCTTGGGAACAAATTGTCTTCTACCGCCTAACGACTTGTACAATTGCAAAATTTCTATTAAGACTTCTGGCCAAGTTTTTCCAACGCCTTGAGGTCCAAACGATCCAAAAGATCGTAAAGTGGAGCAGCATTCATAACGCCGCTTCCGGTTACTTCTACCAGGAACCGATTTGCTACGGGAAGCTGCAGCTTTCCTTCCTTCGATGTGCTGTCGAAGGTCTCGAGCACTCTAATGCCTTTGTACAGGACGGTCTTCTCGTATCCCGTTTCTGTTTTCTTATCGACATCGCTGCCGATATACATGTAAGAAGGAATACTCACCATATCCGTTATCTTGATGGATATGGCGCTCTTCGAAGTGTCCGTCTCGGCGCGATAGATGACCTGGGCCCACGAGGTTGCAAACCCCATCATGGAGGATGTCTCACCGGTCGGTTCGCCGCGCTTGTACTTGCCGAAATCGCCTTCCGGGAGAAACCGCTGGAGCTCTTTAAAATTGTACACCTGAGGCTGCGCCAATGCGGGGACGGAAAAGAGAAGAAGCAACATGAGTGAAAGATTTTTGCAACGCATCCATTTCTCCTTCTATTGGGACAACAGAAGACTTGGCCTGTAGGCGTCACCATAAGTGCGGCGCATTGCCTGCAGGAATTCGGCTATCATATATTTGCCAATAGAATCGGAGAATTCCAAAGGCCCCTTTGGAAAATTTGTACCAAGCTTCATCGCCAGATCAATGGAGTCTCTGTCGGCTATTCCTTCCTCCATCATCAGGTGAGCTTCGTTGATAAGCATGGAGATAGTCCTCGCGAGAATCACTTGTTGAGGCACATTGAGCTGGCCACCTGTCTCGAGCTTCGCAGCTATCTTATGCGCCATCTCAGAGAGTGACTCACTAATAACGGACTCCCGCCTTTCAATTCTCAAGGCGGCCCTTGGCGACTTGCCGTCGTAACTGTAAAATCCCTTCCCGGTTTTTCTGCCAAGCAAACCGGACTCGACCATCTTTTGCTGCATGATCACGGGCCTGAATCTAGGTTCGTGGAAGAATTGCTCATAAATAGATTTTGACACGAGAAGATTCACATCCACACCTACGAGGTCAAGCAGTCTGAACGGCCCCATCGGGAACCCGGCAGACTCAAACGCGAAATCTATTTCCTCTACGCTGCCCAATCGCTCGGAGAGAAACCTCAGAGGTTCAAGGTAGAAATGCCTCGCACACCGGTTCACTACAAAACCCGGAGTATCTCTGGTAAGGATCGGCGTCTTGCCTATCTGTCTGACGATCTGAGAAAGCTCCTGCATGGCCTCCCCCGCAAGGAAGTCGGTCTTCACGACCTCCACCAGTTTCATCTTATGCGCTGGATTGAAGAAATGCAGGCCCGCGATCCTGTCCCGACCGGCGCAACCATTGGCAATTGCGCCGATGGACAGGCTCGACGTGCACGAGGTCAACGGAACTTCAGAAGAACATATCCGGTCCAACTTTGCGAATAGCTCCTTCTTGATCGCGAGATCTTCCGTAACCGCCTCCACAACTAGATGCGCCTCGGAGAAATCAGACAGCTCAGTCCGCGGATGGATCCTCGCAATCGCCGCCTGCGCGTCCTCCGCCTTTATCCTCCCCTTTTCAGATTCGCGGTGAAATTCTTTGACGATTAATTCCAGCGAATGAGCCACGATTTCTTTCGAGAGGTCGTACAGCAAAACGTCCCATCCGCTCCGGGCGAACGAGATGGCAATTCCCGCACCCATTGTGCCGGTTCCTACAATACCTACCGCTCTCATCAGGCTGATATCACCCCATCTTCCTCCATCTTCTCCCAGTCAGGTTTCCAGTCTGGAAGTTTCAAACCGCATTCGGAACATCTTAGCCGCACCTCATCGACGAATCCCTTGCGGACTTCATCGTTGTCTCTCGCTTTCAAACCGTATTTCCTGTGAAGCGCGTTCCCCTCATTGTTCGACCTGCCGAAAATACTCATAGCCATCGGGTACCAGCGATTGAGAGCCTCCTGCACTCCGGCTTTCGCGGAATGGTCAAACGCGAGCTTTCTCACCCAGAAATCGCCGTGACTTACGTGCATTGCCTCTTCCTTGAAGATTCGTTCGATCTCTCTCCTCCACGGACCATACGAAGACTTACGAACATCCTCCAGCTGGTGACCAGCGCCGCGGTCCATACAGAACTGGAACAGTATAAGATCCGTCCATGTATCTATCTTGTAATAAGAGACGTGCACTCGCCCATTATCGACGGCCCGCTCGAGTCCTGGATCGTCAGAATTGAAGTCGGCCTCGTGGGTATAATCGTGCATCGCGACATGCGATTCCGCATCGATGCCAATGTCGGCCAGCAGGCGGTACATGGACCTGGCGTGGCGCACCTCATCCTTGACTATATTTGCGACCGCAAGCTTCTCCTCGGTATTCGGCGCCTTTACGATCCATGGCACACATCCGAACGCGCCTGCGAGTTCAGAATCCGCTTGCTGCAACATAAGGCCGGTGAGACTGACGTAGTATTCATCACCCATCTCGTCCACCGTTTCGATAGACTCTCCCTTCTGCAACTTCTCCCACATCCGTCTTTCGCGCTCTGCATCTGACAGGCCGGATGGATTTCTTGCTGGATCTGTCGCCATAATCGTCCTCCTCTCTGACTTTAGACGGGGCACACACCCCCCTCATGTATTTACTTCCGCGGCGCCGGCTAATTGCCTCTGAAAACCGGAGGACGTTTCTCGATAAAGGCTTGCGTCGCCTCCTTTGCGTCCTCCGTCCGCCCGGAGATTTCCTGCATATACGCTTCGTACTCAAGCGTCTGTTCGAGTGAGTATACCGCCGAATGCCTGAGCATCTTCTTTATCGTAGAATACGCCTTCGTCGGACCGCTTGCGAACCTTGCAAGTATCTTCTCCGACTCGGCCACAAATTTGTTGTCCGGGAACACCCTGTTTACGATGCCAAGCCTCAACGCCTCCTCCGAGGAAATCTCTTCTCCGAGGGCTGCCAGTTCAAAGGCCTTAGCATATCCGACAAAACGGGGGAGAAAGAATGTGGAGCCCGAGTCCGGGACGAGTCCGATTCTCACGAAAGCCTGGATCAGTTTCGAGCTTGAAGTCATAATCCGATAATCGCACGAGAGCGCCAGGCTCATCCCAGCCCCAGCCGCCACTCCGTTCACGAGCGCTATAACAGGCTTTTCCATCCCCGTGACAAGCTTTATGATCGGATTGTACCTCTTTCTCAACGAGTCGGCGAACGATTTAAGCTGCGATGCTTCTTTTAGGTCCTGCCCCGATGAAAACGCTCTTCCGCTCCCCGTTATTGAGACACAACGCACGCTCCTATCAGCCGAGAGTTCCTTCAAGGCGATTTGGATATCGGTAGTCATCTTGTCGTTTAATGCGTTCAATGAATCCGGCCTGTTCATTGTCAGGCGCCCGATCCCTTCGCCGATCTCGACGCTTATCGTCTCAAAATCACGCATGGTGATAGGAGCCTTCAAGCTGACGCATGGCGGGATTATGTGATCTGAACTTGCGGAGGTAATTCAGAACCGACCTCATATCTTTGGGAAGTTCGGCCTCAAAATTCATTTCCGAGTTTGTGCCCGGATGGACAAAAGTAATCGAAGCCGCGTGAAGGGCCGACCTCGAAAGAAGCGGTTTCTCGTCCCCTTCGGAATAATAGTTCGGCTTGACATCCGAGAGAAAGAACGGTGCACCGTCTCCGTAAATCCTGTCGCACAAGATGGGGAGTCCTATCGACGCGAGGTGTACCCTTATCTGGTGGAGCCTCCCGCTCTCGGGCATCGCCCTCACAAAAGCGTAACCGTCGAACAACTCCTCGACACTGAATTTTGTAACAGAAGGCTTGCCGTGTTTGCTGTTCACCTTCATGACACCGGGGTGGCTCGGACTTTCGGATATCGGCGCATCGATGACCCCGTCCGCTTCCATTGGCTTTCCTACGACTATCGCCACGTAATTCTTATGGATATCTCTGTGCTCGAACTGCGAATTCAATTGAGCGTGTGCGTCCGCATCTTTCGCAAAGACTATTACGCCGCTGGTCTCTTTGTCGATGCGGTGAACGACGAAGATTCCGCCGAATTCATCCTTCAACGCGGTATAGAGATTCGGCAGAGACTGGTTGTACCTGTCGGGAAGGACGAGAAACTGAGGCGGCTTCTCAATCACAATTATTCTCTCGTCCTCATAGATAATTGAGCCGTTGTGCGCTCTCAAAATAAGGTCGAGTCTTCTTTTCATTTCATTACCTGTTATTCGCCGCGGATGATCAGGCGCGTTTCATTTGCCTTTCCACTGCGGCATTCTTTTTTCCATGAATGCTCTCATCCCTTCCTTCTGAACAGGGCTTGAAAAGAGCACGAAGAAATTTCTGCGTTCAAATTCTAGTCCGTCTCTCAAGGCAAGCTCATCGGCCTTGGGGACCGCTTTTTCCCGAGTCAGACGGCCACGGAGGATTTCGAAGCGATGATCATCCCGATTCTCCGCGTCCGCGTCAAACCGCTCCAAATCGGCCGCGAGCTCCGTCAAAAATCTATGGCTCAACGCGTTGAGAACTTCCGGGCGATTTAACTGGATGGTCACAGCGGGAACTTCTTTGGTGAGAATAATATTTTCGAAATCCATCGGCGCTCCGGCTTGGTAAGTGCCCTCCTGCCATGAGTTGTCCGGATCAAGCAGCACCACGGCAGAGGACTCAAAAATTTAGACGCGATCCAAAAAAGAAACAAGTGGAAGCGCCAGGTCACTTGATGACGTTTCACGTCCGCGCCCGTGAACCTCAACCCCCGCGCGTGAAAATTCGCTCGCCTGAAACGCCGAAGCTGTTCTCGCGCCAACCTTCACATATCGACTTTCAGCGCCCTGACACCGAAGAGCCTCGCCAGTCCGAAACAAACGACTCCAACAAGTCCAAGAATCCATGCTCGTGAGACATCGACGGGGATATTCCCTCTCGAAGCGAAATAATCGAATGTCTGATTGAACACCACCGAACTGAGTATCACCATTACTCCGATCGAGACAAGGAGCGAAACCGTCGCGCCGTGTGACGAAGATATCCTGACCGGGTTGTTTTCCTTGTAGTTCGCGAAAACACCCCCGAACATCATTACAAACGATGGAAAGACTACTCCGCCAAGCGAGCCGTAGATTACGCTAGCGGTTATGAGCCCCCTAAAATTCTTGAAAGGCGACGGCGCGGCGTATCCGAGAATAGCTCCGACCGCCGTGAGGAAGATGATGCTCGGAACGAGCTTTGAGTAGAATACCTTCTTAAGACTCAACGGCGAGGAAC
>JAJYOS010000552.1 GCA_021796055.1 Bacteroidota bacterium | reverse complement strand
ACCTTCCCCTATCTTGAGACGAACAATCCGACCGCACAGGTGGAACATGAGGCAACAACCTCAAAGATCGGCGCCGATCAGATCTTCTACCTGAATCAGAGAGGTATATCCACGGAGGACGCGGTGAGACTGATCGTCAACGGCTACTGCAAGGAAGTCTTCAGGCAGCTCCCGATGGAATTCGCGGTCGAAGCGACCAGGCTCCTGAGCATGAGCCTGGAAGGAAGCGTAGGATAAGACGGGAATGATGGAATATTGGATTAGTGGATTGATGGAAATAGACTGGGGTGCGTCATGCACCATGCGCTCTGTGCACAAGTGTGAACCACAAAATTCTGGAAAGCCAAATGTTAGAAATCAAGAATTTACATGCATCAGTTGAAGAAAAAGAGATTCTGAAGGGAATCGACCTCAAGGTAAACGCGGGCGAAGTACACGCCATAATGGGACCGAACGGTTCCGGCAAGAGCACTCTCGCAAACGTACTGGCCGGACGGCCCGAGTACCGAGTGACCAGCGGCGAGGCGCTTTATGAGGGAAAGAACCTGCTGGCGATGGCACCCGAAATAAGGGCAAGGGAGGGCGTTTTCCTCGCTTTTCAGTACCCCGTGGAGCTTCCCGGCGTCAACAACACGACTTTTCTGCGTACCGCCCTGAACGAGGCACGCAAATACAGGGGACAGCCCGAGATGAGCGCGGGAGCCTTTCTGGCGCTGCTCAAGAAGAGAATGCAGCTCGTCGAGATGGCAGACACACTGTTAAGCCGTGCCGTCAACGAGGGCTTCTCCGGCGGCGAGAAGAAAAGAAACGAGATACTCCAGATGGCCGTCCTCGAACCCAGGCTGGCAATACTCGACGAGACCGACTCCGGGCTCGACATCGACGCGCTGCGTATCGTGGCGAACGGCGTCAACAAGCTGCGCTCAAAAGACAACGCAGTCATACTCGTCACTCATTATCAGCGCCTGCTCAACTATATAGTCCCCGATTTTGTTCACGTGCTATACAACGGGAAAATCGTCAGATCGGGCGGCAAGGATCTTGCAATGGAACTCGAAGAGAAGGGTTACGACTCGATCAAAGAAAAAGAGGAAGCGGCCTCCGCAATTCAATAAGACGAACAACATCCCAATCACAAGACTGACTAATGACCACACCTAACGAGGGCACAATGGCTGACACCTCTCAAATAAAAGGCTGGTATCTCTCGCTCTTCAAGGATTTCGAAAATCATTTGAACGGTGAAAAGTCTTCCTCTTTCCACAGTGTAAGGAAGCAGGCAATAGACAGATTCGCCCAGATAGATTTTCCCGACACACACCAGGAGGATTGGCGGTTCACCGACATCAGCCCGATTCTGAGACATACATTCTCGCGCGCCGACAAAGAAGCGACCGCCATACAGACAAAAGGTCAACTCTCCAGGTTCCAATTCAACGGCATGAAAAGCAGGCTTGTGACTTTCGTAAACGGATCATATCTCCCCGAGCTTTCCATCCAGCTTCCCCTGCCTGAAGGGGCCGTCATCGGGAGTCTCGCCGATGCCTTGAAGAACCGGAACGACGCCGTGAGCGGACACATCTCCAATGATGCGTCCGTCGGGGAAAATGCGTTCACGGCCCTCAATCTCGCGTTCACCGCCGACGGAGCTTTTGTATATATTCCCGACGGCACCGAGATCGAAGAGCCTTTGCATCTTCTTTTCATATCAACAGGGCCGGGCGAATTCATTTCACAACCCAGGAATATCATTATTGCGGGGACGAACTCCAGGGTCAGGATTGTCGAACATTATGTGAGTCTCGACGGAGGCACTTATTTCACAAATGCGGTGACACAAATTCACGCAGGAGAAAACTCCAGCGTCAACCTGGTAAAGATTCAGTCCGAGAGCCTGAATGCTTATCACATCGCCACTACCGATGCTTCTCTCAGCGGCAATGCCAGCTTCGTATCGCACAGTCTTTCATTCGGCGCCAGCATAAACCGCCACGATCTGAACGTGGGACTTAAAGGCGAGGGAAGCGACGCGACGCTCGAAGGGCTGTATCTCCTCTCCGGCAACCAGCTCTCCGATACTCACTCGATGATCGATCATGTATCGCCGCATTGCACCAGCCAGGAGCACTACAAAGGAGTACTCGACGGAAAATCGCACGGTGTGTTTAACGGCAAGATAATGGTGCGCAAAGGCGCACAGCAGACCAATTCGTACCAGGAAAACAGGAACATCATTCTCTCCAGCGAAGCGAAGGTAGACACCAAGCCGCAATTGGAGATTTTCGCAGACGACGTGAAGTGTTCGCACGGTGCCACGGTCGGACAGCTCAACCGCGAATCGATGTTTTACCTGAGGTCGCGCGGGATAAGCGAAGAACAGGCGAAGCTGATTTTGATCTATGCATTTGCCAGTGATGTTTTAAAAGACATCAAGGAAGAAGAAGTACGTACCCAATTAGAGAATGACCTGTCGGAAAGATTTCTGGCCCCTCTAAAATGACGCGAGACAGGACGATTCGAATGAACCGCAGTCCATTCAATAGCAGCAAGGATTGGCGACAATGATGACACAAGCGGGAAATGAGGCTTTCTCGCCCTTATTCGCCCCGTATGGCAGGGGTTGTCCCTGGCCTGTTGTTTTATTCTAAACCTGAGAGGGTAAGATGGAAGTGATGGACAAGAAGCTTATTGAAGATAAAGTGATCGACGCCATAAAAGAGTGCTACGACCCGGAAATCCCGGTCAACATCTGGGAGCTGGGTTTGATCTACGAGATAAGCGTCGACGACGATCCGGTTGTTCACGTCAAGATGACGCTTACTGCGCCAGGCTGTCCCGCGGCGAGATCGCTGCCTATCGAAGTTCACGAGCGAGTTGCGCAAATACAGGAAATCAAGGACGTGCAGGTGGAAGTCGTATGGGAGCCGCCATGGACGCCGGAAATGATGTCTCAGGAAGCGAAACTAGAATTAGGGTTCATGTAGAATGAAGATCGGTGCACAGGAAGAATATGGCATGCGCTGTCTCTTGCGCATAGGAAGTTCCAATCTGCCCGAAGGTCTGACGATACCCGACATAAGTCAGATGGAAGGGCTTACCCCGGCAAACGTCGCGAAACTCCTGCGGATACTGCGCCTGGGCGGGTTCATTGAGAGCGCCCGCGGCCGCTCCGGCGGTTACAAGCTCGCCAAGCCGACGGACCAGATAGTCATCGGCGAAGTGCTTGCGGTTCTGGGAGGAAGGATCTACAACCCGACATTCTGCGACTCGCATTCAGGCGTGAGCTCGGTATGCAATCACATAATCGACTGCTCGATGCGGTCGTTATGGCGTGCAGTACAAAACGCCGTGGACATAGTCCTCAGCAGAATCACGCTCAAGGACATGCTGGCCGACGAGAAAGTAGTCACGGAACTAGTCTCCACGCTTAGCGCCGGGCTGACGGCAGATCAACCTCTAAACTGACGTATCCATCGCCCGGTCTGCGGGTCTGTGCCGTCGGACGGTACTTCCCTTTCATCCGGCTCTCTCTGCCCTGTCGTTTTCCCACGTCCAACCAGAGAGACCTTCGGTCGTCAGCATCCATCTTCAATCATCATCGTCCTGCTTCTCCGCGGCATTATTGTCGTTCCCGGCAGCCTTCTTGAGCCGTCCTGCTTTTCTTGCCGCATCGGTGAGGATATATTCGACCTGCGCATTGACGCTGCGCAAGTCGTCGGCAGCCCACTTCTCAAGTGCTGCATAAAGCTCCCCGCTGATTCTCAGCAGGAATTTCTTTTTCTCCGCCATGACATCAGGTATAGAGCGATCCGGTGTTTATCACCGGACTGACTTCCTGCTCAGAGACCAGCGCCACGAGGAGGTTGTTGACCATGGTCGCTTTTCTTTCCTCATCGAGGTCAATTACCTTCTGATCGGCCAGCATCTTGATTGCCATGTCCACCATGCCGACGGCGCCTTCGACAATCTTCTGTCTTGCAGCGATCACGGCTTGCGCCTGCTGGCGCCTCAACATCGCCTGGGCGATCTCTGGCGCGTAAGCGAGATGGTTGATCCGGGCTTCCATCACCTCCACACCCGCGACCTGAAGCCGGTTCTGCACTTCCTGACGAAGTTTGTCGGCAATTTCGTCCGGACTTCCGCGCAGCGATGTCCCCGCCTCATCGTGTGAATCATACGGATATGCCGTGGCAAGTGCCCTGATCGCAGTTTCGCTCTGTATCGCAACAAACGTCTCGTAGCTCTCGACGTCGAAGAGCGCCCGCGCTGAATCAACCACCCGCCACACTACAACGGCCGCAATCTCTATCGGATTACCCTGTGAGTCGTTCACCTTCAGCTTATCGCTGTTGAAGTTCCTAATCCTGAGAAGTACATGCTTCCTGATGGTGAGCGGATTAGACCACCAGAAGCCGGGGGACCTGAGGCTCCCGACATAAGTGCCGAAGAAAGTTAGCACCCGCGCTTCGTTTGGCTGTACGACATAGAACCCATTCACAAATAGACCGAACAGCAGAAGAAGGACAACTACCGCTACGAGATCTGTGGCCGAGCCATTCGACCTTACTGCAGCATACACGAAATAAGCCGAAAGAGCCAGCAATGCCAGCTCGACAACAAACATCAGGAAACCGCTGACACGCCACGTTTTGCGTTCAGATATTTGATCCATGACATCCTCCTTTTGATAGCGTCATGATATCATTTTAATATCTCAATGTCAAGCAAAAACGGAGAATTCCGGGAATTGGG
>JAJYOS010000551.1 GCA_021796055.1 Bacteroidota bacterium | reverse complement strand
GTTAAGCCGAATTCGCCTGCCCCGACGAAGGGTGAATTCCTGTGGACATCTGCGAAAGTGACATCCTCCAGTCTGGCCTTGCAGGACAGCATCTGGTATGTCGTCGTGAGTGTGGACAAGGCTCCGGTAGCGGCGTCGATCGACTCATTCATCAGAGGGTCAGCTGCCCTGACGATCGCGATCATCATACTCCTCGTCCTAATTCTAAGCCTCGGATTCTACGCGCATCGACAACAGGCGTTAGACCAGCAAAAGACGGAACATCTCGAGCAGGTCGCCAAGGTCCGTGAGCAGTATGAGGTCCTGTTAGAAAAGTCCAATGATGGCATATACATCTTGTTCAAAGACCATTTCGTTTTTGCAAACAAGAAGTTCGAGGAATTGGTAGGGTACAAGCTGGAAGAACTGGCCGATGTTGACTTCATGCAGCTTGTCGCACCTGAGAGCAAGCCTTTATTGCAGGATCGAGTTGAAAGGATGGAACGCGGCGAAATCCTCGAACCCAGATACTCATTCACAGCGCTGACCAAAGACGGCAGTGCGGTTCCCGTTGAGATCAGCGTGACGCACGTCAGGCATGAAGGGGAAATAAGAACCATCGGTATCGTCCGCGACCTTAGCGAGCTGACTGCCCAGAAGCAGCTTTACGAGGACCTGTTCAATCATGCCCCGATCGGACTGGCGATTTATAAAAACTTCAAGGCCGTGAAGGTGAATAACGAAGCCGCCGAACTGCTCAATTACGACAGGCCCGACGACCTGATCGGCGCACATGTATTACAGTTCGTACACCCCGACGATTTGTCCATGGTCAGGGAAATGGTCAAGAAGGCAATGGAAGATCGCGTTCCGGCGGCCCCCTATGAAGAGAGGTTCATCAGAAGAGACGGCTCCTCCTTCCACGCCCTCGTTCTTTCCCAACCGGTAGTCTATGAAAGTGAGGACGCGGTGCAGGTCGCGTTCGTTTCTATCGAAGACAGGAAAACACTCGAAGAAAACCTGGAGCGCGAGGCGGCGCTGCAGGAACTTGAAAAGCTGAGACTCAACACGCTTCTACAGAACCTTAACGAAGGCATACTCTTCCAGGGAGGGAATGGGACGATTGAATTTGCCAATGCGGAATTCTGTCGGATAGTGGGCATTGCAGAGAGTGCATCGATTATCGGGAAAAAGTCCGACGAGGTTCTCGCCGACGCCGCCCGGATGACGGACTATCCTGAGGAATTCGTCAGCCGCGTTTCCAGGGACGTCGAACAGCGGCGAGTCGTGGAGGATGAAAGACACGAGTTCAAAAACGGCGTGATAGTGGAGAGAAGCGCACTGCCGCTCTACGACTCTGCCGACAACTACATCGGAAGGCTCACAATCTTCAGAGACGTGACTACGAGGGAGAGGAATGCGGAGACGATCAAAAGGCTTCAACGGACGGAATTGCTGGGCAGACTCGCCGGCGGCATAGCTCACGACTTCAACAATGTCCTTGCTATCATCATCGGGAGCCTCCAGATGATATTGAGAAAGATCGACAACCAGGCCAGCGTGCGTGACAATACCCAGCGAGCCCTTTCGAGTGCATTCCGCGGTTCCGAGATTTCGAAACGTCTCCTTCAGTTCGTTCGCTATTCGCCTCGCGGGTTCGAAGTATTCTCATTAAAACAGATCGTGGAAGAAACGGCTTCAATTCTCAGACACACGTTCGAGGAAAACATCGCAATCCATATTGAATTTCCGATCGGGGACGCCAACGTTTACGGATCCCCAGGAGACATGCAGCAGGTACTGATCAATCTCGCAAATAACGCGCGCGACGCTATGCCGGGCGGCGGCACGCTAACGATATCCCTGACCGCGGCCAGCCGGAAGCAAATCGAGAAGAGACTTGGAAACTCTGCGGCAAATAGGTATGTCCTGTTGAAGGTCCAGGATACCGGCGAGGGAATCGATGCAGACAAGATCGACAAAATATATGACCCGTTCTTCACGACGAGAGATATCGGCAAAGGCACCGGTCTCGGACTTTCCATCGTTCAGACAATTATTTCCGCGCATGCCGGCTTCGTAGAAGTGGAAAGCAAGCCGGGAGCCGGAACGACTTTCTACCTGTTCCTTCCAACGACAGACGACAGACCCGCATTGGAAGAAACGGCCCCGCGAAATGAAGGAACTAGAACTGGTGAGGTCACCGGCAAGCCGACCATACTTGTTGTAGAAGATGAGACCGGCCTTCGTGAACTTCTCTATGAGTTTCTTTCAGACAAGAATTTCAATGTTATCACGGCCAAAGACGGGGAAGAAGGATTGCGTTTCTTCGAGACCAATCCGGAAATCTCGCTAGTACTCTCCGACCTCGGGCTGCCTAAACTCGCAGGAGACGAGATGCTCGCAAGAATGAAGACAAAGAGACCCGAGGTTAAATGCATACTGGCAACCGGCTACCTGACTCCCAACGCCGGTGGAGTACTGGATCATCTTAACGTCAAGATGATAATGAAACCTTATAATCTATCGGCAGTTTACACCTGCCTCGTGGAGACCCTGGCCAGCCGACCTTCGCGTGAGATGCCGTAACCGGGCTGACCGGCGTATCGGACAAGGCTTCGACTGTCGGCAGCGGATCAGATCTCTTTCATACCTCGAATCGTTGAGTGTTTCAACCCTCCTGTAATTTATTTCATCGCTCCACACAATCGTCACCCCGAAATTTCCCTCCATTCTCCAATCTTTGCGGGGGAACAATAGTTGCAATTCTTTGGGTATTCAGGAGGCTAACAATGATGAATCCGGATTTCGAGGCTGGCCAGGGAATGCTCCGGCTGGCATTGTCGTGCAGACGTTTCCAGAGGAACCTCGCGAGGGGAACCGGCATGACTACCAATGAGATTCTCTGCCTCCTTGTACTGTACTCCGAAGAACCAAGATCTATCGGTGAACTCAGCCGCATCCTCGACCTATCTCTTGCATCGACTTCCAAACTCCTCTCTTCGTTACAGGGAAAGATGTACATAAGTAGGAATCTTGATGAGGTCGACCGACGAAAAGAGATAGTCGTCCTGACTCAGCTCGGCAAAGGGATGGCAGAAAGGCTCCTAGCTCTATCGAGAGAACTCGCACTCGACGTCCTGAAGAACTTGCCCGACAGCATGAGGATGGATTTCGCAAGATGGATCCAATGGTACTCTGTTGAAAATACCGTCGGCGTTTGATCAAGGAATGCCGGCAAAAAAAAGGTTCAGGAGGTAAGTTATGAGCAACCGGCTAACACGTAAACAGTTTCTGACCAGGTCCGCTCAATACGCCGCCGGTGTCGCGGTTGGAGGAGCGGGACTGGATTTGCTCTTCCGGGAGAACGGCGCCGCGAAGAGCGCTGTCACTACATGGCCATGGCCTTACCAGGAGATTGATCCCGAAAAAGTGCGGATACTCGGTCACGACTCTTATTATGGTACACCCGGAGGATGCTGTTACGGCGCGTTTAATTCAATCATGCAAGCACTTCGAGACACCGTAGGAGATCCGTTTACAACCCTTCCGTCAGAATTGATGTACTTCGGGGCCGGCGGTGCAGCCGGTTGGGGAACGCTCTGCGGGGCGATAAACGGCTCAGGCGCGGCAATCTCGCTGGTCTCCACGAAGGCCAACACCAGTACGCTCGTTGGTGAGCTGCTTGGGTGGTACACTCAAACAGAATTTCCAACGGATACCAGCAACCAATACGCACAGGAGTCGAAATATACGGTGAACAAGGTCACCTCGGCACTCCCGCAGAATATGAGCGGCTCGCCCCTCTGTCACATCTCGGTTTCGGAATGGTGCAAAACCTCGGATATGACGAGCGGATCTGCGGAGCGTCTCGACCGGTGCGCCCGGCTGACGGGTGATGTCGCAGCGTATGCGGTGAAGATTCTGAACGACATGGCTAAGGGGTCATTTTCGCCCCTCTACGTCGCGCCGAGCAGCATAGCAGACTGCAAAGCCTGTCATGCCACCGGAGCGATGGCAACGGTTGTCTCCAACATGGAATGCACGCAGTGCCATGGTGACCCTCATGTTCAGCAAAGTGTGTCCGCGACAGAAGGGGTCGCCGCCGGTTATACTTTGACCCAGAATTATCCGAATCCGTTCAACCCCACAACACAGATCCGGTTTTCTGTCCCCTCCCGAGAGATTGTGACTCTTTCGATCTATGACGTGCATGGAAGGCTCGTGAAGAGGATTGTCGACCACGCCGCGTATTCTCCCGGGAATTACCTTGCCAATTGGGATGGCACAAACGGTGCCGGACAAAGAGTTGCCAGTGGAACCTACTTTGCAAGAATTACGGCTGGTGCGTATCAAAAGGCAGTCAGGATGAGCCTGGTAAAATAGCTCCTTCGTGCTTCTCCAATTTCCGACGCGGTCCGGTCTTGTTCCGGGCCGCGTTCCGTCTTGAGCAACCGACCGTCGTTCGGCCTTCGACCAGAAACCTACATCGGCGAAATTTGGGTGTAACCCGGTTTGCGCGATTCATTCTGCCGAACTTGATTCAGCATCCGGTTTTCGGACCCGGAACAAGTTCGGGGTGACAACAGAAATTGAAAACGAGTCGCTACCGAAGTTCGACTTTCTTATGAATTGTCCATAATTTATGGCGTCAGGACAGGAAACCGTCGGAGGGTAAGATGGTGTTCACGGATATCGCCAAAAGTGCGCTCGTTTTCGCAGTTGCCGCATCAGCCGAATCTGCATATCCACAGGTCAAGATCAACGAGAGGAGTTT
>JAJYOS010000012.1 GCA_021796055.1 Bacteroidota bacterium | reverse complement strand
CCCTTCTTCCTCGTCGAGCTTGTTGAGATGGATATTTATGCCGTTCCGCTCGAAAGTGGGCTCGTCGAAGGAACGCCAGTCTTTTATACTCCAGGTCTGGTCTTTTGCCCTTTCCCTGTCCTTGAGCGTAAGTCGCTTCCTCGGGTCGGGAGTAGGAGTGGGAAGCGGCTGCGGACGGCTGTTGAGTCCCGCCGCTATGACCGTCACGATCACATCCTTCTCGATCTTCTCGTCTATCGATACGCCGACGATCACCTTGGTCTCTTCGTCGCCGTTCTTGGCGACTCCGCGGACGGTCTTGACGATCTCGTCGTACTCGTGGAGGCCGAAGTTCGGGCCCGCGGTGATGCTGACAAGTATTCCCTCGACGCGCTCGAGCGACACTTCCTCGAGGAGCGGGTTGGATATCGCAGCCGAGGCCGCCTCTGCCGCGCGTCTTTCACCTCCTGCGATCCCCGTGCCGATGATGGCGTCGCCCCTGGAGGCTAGGACGGTTCTTACATCGGCAAAATCGACGTTGACGAAACCAGGCTTCGTGATGATTTCGGATATTCCCCGGATGGCGTCGTAAAGGACATCGTATATTTTCTGAAGCGACGCGAGGTACCCGGCGGACTTGTCGGATATTGTAAGAAGCTTTTCGTTGGGGATGACGATCAGCGCATCGACATATTTCTTCAGCTCTTCTATGCCTGAGTCGGCGTTGTGCATCCGTTCCTTAGCTTCGTTGACGAACGGCTTTGTGACGACGGCGACGACAAGAGGAGCCGGATTTTCCTGTCCCTCTTTCTTCACATCGTCGCGGTCGACACCCTTGAGTATGCTCGCAACCACCGGCGCGGCTCCCGTTCCGGTTCCGCCGCCCATACCGGCCGTAACGAACACCATGTCGCTGTCCTTGAGCGCCCGGTAAATCTCGTCGCGTGCCTCGATAGCAGCCCGCCTGCCGATCTCCGGGTTCGACCCGGCACCGAGCCCGCGCGTCGTGTTCTTACCGATCTGGATTTTGTTCGGTGCGATACTCCTCTCCAGATCCTGCATGTCGGTGTTCATGGAGATCAGATCGACACCGTGGATACCTCGCTTGGCAATGCTGTTGATAGCGTTACCACCGCATCCTCCAATGCCCACCACTCTAATGCGCGGGCCCTGTCTGTCTGTGTCAAGTTCGAACACGTTGTTATGCCTCCTTTTTAGACATTGTCTATGTTTTTACTAATAAACTTTTTAAGAAATTGGACGCTCTTTCCAACGAAACTCTTTTCACCCTTCCCGTTCTTGGAAGGTTCTCTCTCCTCCGCCCCCTCGGTATCATGAGCACGCTCGGCAAATTCGATCGTCGACTTGCCTGCGCCGCGCTTCAGCCCGTATTGCACGAGCCCGACCGCCGTCGCATATATCGGGTTTTCCACTTCGCGGGCAAAGCCGCCGTCGAACGTCTGCGGTATCCCGATCTTCGCCGGTACCCCGAGAACATACTCTACAAGCTCCGGCATCCCTTTGAGCAGCGCGCCGCCGCCGGTAAGGACTATTCCAGCTGAGAGGTGACGCGAATACCCGGAGCGCTTGATCTCCATCGCCACGATATCGAGCAGCTCCTCGACGCGCGGTTGTATGATCTGTGCGAGAAGCTTCTTGTTGATCTCGATCGGTTTTCTTCCGCCGATTCCCGGTATCAATATGGGTTCGTCATCCACGACCTCGGCCACCATCGCATAACCGTGGTTCACCTTCAGCTCCTCAGCCTGCTCCGGAAGAATTCCCAGCCCTTTGCGGATGTCGGTCGTTATGTGATCTCCCGCGATCGGGATGACTGCCGTGTGACGGATCGTCCGGTCTTCAAATACAGCGAGGTCGGTGGTGCCGCCGCCGATGTCCAGCAGTGCGACGCCGACTTCTTTCTCGTCCTCCGTCAATACGGAGTAGCTCGACGCGAGCGGCTGCAGCACGAGCTCTTCGACCTTCAGCCCGGCTCTCTCAACGCACTTGTGTATGTTCTGCGCCGCGGTGACAAGACCGGTCACGACGTGCATCGAAGCCTCGACTCTGACGCCCGCCATCCCGATCGGATCGTGCGTGACGGTCTGCCCGTCGATTATAAATTCCTGGGGGATAATGTGTATGATTTCCCTGTCTCTCGAGAGGTGAACCCTCTTTGCGTCTTCGATCAACCGGTCGATGTCGTTCTCGGTTATCTCATGTTCGGCGTTGCTTATCGTAATGATGCTGTTTGTCTTGAAACTGTCTATATGTTCGCCGGCTATTCCGACAATGGCGCTCTTTATCCTCGTTCCCGGCTTCGACTCCGCGATCCGTACTGCCTCCTGGATGGACTTCACCGTCCTGTCGATGTTAGCAACGACACCGCGGCTCATGCCGCCGGACTTGCTTGTCCCTATGCCGAGAACGTTCAGCTTGCCGTTCTGGTCGCTTTCAACGACCAGCGCGCAGACTTTCGTCGTTCCGATATCCAGCGCAACTATCATGTTGTTGTTACTCATTTACACACCTCAGTTTTCTTTCCCGGTCGGTCTCACCATCGCGATTTGCCTGTGAAAATCGCCGGTTCCTGTGCCGATAACAATCTGGCCGTTGAATCTCAGATCGACGTAGCTGCAGTTCGGTTCGCCATTGTCGGCAACCTCGGTTAGAAACTTCTGAAGGTAAAGAAGCTTCCTCTCGAAATTGTTCCTCCCGATTATGATGGGCAGAGAAGACGATGTCGTGTAAGCGATCAGGTTATTGCTGTCCAGCCTCACCTCCGCTATGCTTGCGCTGAGAGACGAGCCATACTTCTGCGCATCCCTCACGAAATCAACCGCCTGCATCAGCGCACCCTTCGCAGTGTCGCCGACCGACAGCGGGCCAGCAACGTTCGTGATGACCGGCATGTTGTTCTTCCTTTTCATCGGCAGAGGAAGAATTATCCCATGACCATCGACCGAAAACATGGAAATCTGAGTAGCCACCAGCGCTATCGGATCACGTTCCTGAACGGTGATCGTTACGTCATATGGGATCGCACGTACTACTACGGCATTGTCGACAAACGGGTTTTCCTCCACCCTCCTGGTAATCTTCATGAGACTCAGCTTGTAAAGCGAACTCCCCATCGTGACGTCTGCAAGAGATTTGACTTCACCGGCGGTCAAGATGTGCGTGTCGTAGACTTCCACTTTCTCCACGACCAGCTGTTTCTTCCAGCCTTGAGACAAGAAATAGAGAGCTGCCAGTGCGCTGATCACCAGTATCAGATTCAGGTATGTCCGTTCGATCTTCAGCATTGTCCTATTTTCTCGCCTTCTGCCTGGCTCCCTTACCCTTCAGGAGAGCGATGAACTCTTCGCCGTATTTCGAAATGTCGCCGGCACCGAGCGTGACGACGATGTCGCCGGGTTTCTTGGTCTTCATCAGAAATTCGGGAAGCTGCTTTTTGTCCTGTACATAATAGGCTTCCTTATGCCCGAAGGCCCTCGCGTCGTTTACGATGAGCTCACCTGTAATTCCCTGTATCGGCTCCTCGCGCGCCGGGTAGACTTCCGTGACGATGAGAACGTCGGCGTTGAGGAAGCTTCTTCCGAACTCGTCATGGAAATCCCGAGTCCTCGAATAAAGATGCGGCTGGAATACCGCAATTACCCTCTTTTCCGGCCATCCGGACTTCAGTGCCGAGAGCGTCGCCTTTACTTCCGTCGGGTGGTGCGCGTAATCGTCAACCACCATCACCCCGTCGGTTTCTGCCTTTATTTCGATACGCCTGTAGACGCCCGTGAATGATTCCACGGCCCTCCTGATCTGCGGGAAGTCTATCCCGAGTTCCAGCCCGATGCCGATTGCGGCCATCGAATTCTTGATGTTGTGCAGACCGGGAACCTTCAACTTGATCTCTCCGAGATCTCTGCCGTTCCGCATCAGCGTGAACGTGCTCTGATTCTCATGAAAAGAAATATTTACCGCACGCAGGTCCGACTGCGCGTTCAGCCCGTAGGTGACCACCTTCTTCCTTATGAGAGGGAGAATTTCCTGGATCGATGGTTCGTCCAGGCAGAGTATTACAAAACCGTAGAACGGGACCTTGTTCGCAAATTCGACGAAGGCTCGCTTTATGTCCTCGAGGTCGGTATAGATGTCGAGATGCTCGCGTTCCAGAGTCGTGATTGCCGCTATGACCGGAGTGAGCTGGAGAAACGACCGGTCGAATTCGTCCGCCTCGACGACGATATATTCGCCGTGGCCGAGCCGCGCGTTGGTTCCGCCGAAGCTCGAAAGCTTTCCGCCGACTATGACCGTCGGGTCCAGCCCGCCCTCCATGAGCACGAGACTTGTCATGCTGGTCGTGGTGGTCTTTCCATGCGTGCCGGCGACGGCGATGCCGTACTTCATCCGCATGAGCTCTGCAAGCATCTCGGCCCTGCGGATCACGGGAATCTTTTTCTCGGCCGCTGCGACGAGTTCCGGATTGTCCTGGTGAACCGCCGACGAATAAACGACCACATCCGCCTCGTCGAGATTCTTTGCCGCGTGTCCCTTGTAGACTCTCGCTCCCAGCTTCTTCAGGCGCTCGGTAATCTCGCTCAACTGGCGGTCCGAGCCGGTCACCTCGAAGCCGCTGTCCAGCAATATTTCCGCTATGCCGCTCATGCCGATGCCGCCGATACCGACCATATGGATTTTTTTTACACTCTTAAACATGCACGCCGACCTTCTGACTGAGCTCTCTGAAAGTCTCCATCATACTCTTTTCGTCGTGGAAATGGACCGGATTGATGCGGAGGGCGCGCATCTGATCTTTCAGTTTCAGTTTTATCACCCTGAAGCTCCCGCGCACTTTCATCCGCTTCGCCTTGCCGACACGGATCCACTCGAGTTCAGAAATCTTTATTTCCTTGCTGTCGAACCTGTTCTGGAAGATTATCGAATCGTCCGTGACGACAACATCGCGCTGGTAGAGCATGTTGAAGGCGAGCACGACGATCGAGTAAACCAGTACAAGGATGAACGCATAAACGATCGGGTCCCTGAATACCAGCCTGAACTCGCTTTCGGCGAAAGTCCCTCTCACGACAGCGTAAATTATGAGCGCGATCGCATAAACCGCGACCGACTGGTAATAAAACTCGAATCTTCGCTTGAAGTGTTTACTCATTTTCGGCTATCCTCAATACCGATTTGGCTATCACGTCTGCGGCGTCTTCGTGCGAGAGCTCTCCGATTTTTCTGCGCATAAAATCGAGCCGGGAAGGATCATCAAGAAGACCAAGGAGTTCCTTCGCAAACTTTTCTTCCGCATCTGATTCCTGTACCATGACGGCCGCGCCGCTCTCCACAAGGGCGCGGGCATTTTCCGCCTGGTGATTCGCTGCAGCGTAAGGATAGGGGATGATTAAAGCCGGGAGGTTGAAGTAGATAAGTTCAGCGATAGTGGTAGCGCCGCCCCTGCAAACGGCAGCATCGGCCGCCGCATAGGCGTAATCCATTCTCTCTACAAACTTCTCAACCCGGATGCAATCCGAGTGATTCTTTTGGCTCTCGCTGATTCTCTCGTAATCAACGGAGCCCGTCTGCCATATCAACTGGTATTTGCGGCTTATTAACTCGTCAACGACTTTTGAGACTGCACTGTTGAGTTTTACCGCTCCCAGACTGCCGCCTGTAACAAGGAGTGTTCTTCTCTCAGCGCTTAGGCCGAAGAAGTTCAGCGCTTCCTCTCGCTTTACCCTCGGCATTTTTCTGACGGGACTCCCCGTCAGGTACAAACTGCGGCGCACACGAAAATACCTTCTCGATGACTCAAAAGCAATGTGTATTTCGCGTGCGAACGGCGCGAACAGCCTTGTCATCGCTCCGGGATAGCTGTTGTGTTCCTGGAGGACGATAGGTGTTCTCGTCATGACCGCCGCAGCGCACACCGGACCCGAAACATATCCGCCGGTACCGACTACTACCTGAGGCCTGTACGTCATGAGCAGCTTCAGTGATTGCGCGACCGACACAATTATCTTCAGCGGCAGCAGGAAATTCGAAAGCCTGAACTTCCTGGAGAAACCGCCGATCCATATCGCATGGAACTTGTATCCGAGCTGCGGCACGACTCGCGCCTCGATCTTGTTCTTCGTTCCGACAAACATTACGTCGACATCCCTGGTCGTCATAAGTCTTTCCGCAATCGCAACTGCCGGGAATACATGACCGCCGGTACCTCCTCCTGCCAACACCACGCGTACCATCAGCTGTATATCCTCCCCACGACGGGCTCATCGCTTCTCACTTTGGATTTCCGAAACGCTCGTGATACCGCAGATTGAGTTTCTCTCAAATCCGGGACCTGTTTGGAAACATTCAGAAGAATTCCGACAGCAATGGAGTTTATGATCATTGCCGTTCCGCCATAGCTCACGAACGGCATCGGAAGTCCGGTAGTGGGAAAGAGTCCGGTCGCCACTCCCGCATTCACGAACGCGTATGAGCAGATTCCGGTCGTAACTCCTGTCGCGAGAAGATAACCGAACCTGTCGGGCGCCCGCTTGGCAATCGCCGTCCCGCGAAACGCAATGAAGAGAAATATCAGCAGCACAAGCGTCGATCCCCACAAACCGTATTCCTCACCGATGATGGAATAGATGAAATCTCCGTACGATTCCGGCAGGAACAGATTCCGCTGCCTGCTGTTGCCCGGCCCGACGCCCAATATACCGCCGTTTCCGAAACCGATTACCGACTGTCGCACCTGGTAATTCCCGGCGCCGTGATTCAGCCACGTCTCGATCCTGTGAACGCGATAAGACTCAAATATTAGTACCACTGCGCCGACAGCAACGGCTGCTCCGAAAAGCGCGACAAGGTGTCTTTTCCGCACACCACCGGCGAGGAACATCACGCCGACGACAGCCAGAATCATAAAGGCGGTACTGAAATTTGGCTGCAGAACGATCAATCCGGCGACAACAAGCGTAGCAACTACGGGTGTCATCAAAACCCGGTAATCCGCGAGTTTTTCGGCGTTTTCAGAGAGATATGCCGCGACGAAAAAGAGTACGGCCATGCGCGCTACCTCTGAAGGCTCGAAACTAAATATCCCGAGATGTATCCAGCGGGCCGCGCCCTTTATGATTACACGCTGCCCGATTGCAACAAGGACGAGAAATGCGGCGATGACCAGCAGGTGGAACGCATACTTCTGGTACCTGTGATAGTCAAGTTTCGCGACGGCAAAAATCAGGAACATCCCGATCACAACTTTAAAGAGGTGGCTCCGAAGCAGATACGCAGGGTTTTGGAATTTCAGCTCGGCCCAGAAGGCACTCGCGCTGTATACGACCACCAGGCTCATGAACATAAGAGAAAGTATCGCGAACAGGAACCACTTGTCGGCCGGTTTGATACGATTCTCGCCTGCTTGCGCAGTCTGCAAATCCGCGCTTCCAATATTTGATGCGGAACGGTTCACAGCTCCATCACCAGTCTTTTGAATTCCCTTCCTCTGTGTTCGTAATCCTGGAACATATCGAAACTCGCGCAGGCGGGAGAGAGCAGGACGACGTCTCCCTTCTTTGCCTCGCGCCGTGCCTTGGCGACCGCGTCTTCCATCGAGGCGGCCATCACACATTTCGTCTTTTCGGAAAACTCTTTCTGCATCTTCGGGGCAGCCATTCCGATGAGTATCATGGCGCGAACTTTGTTTTTCACCGGTTCGAAGAGAGGAGAGTAGTCGTTGCCTTTGTCTTTTCCACCGGCTATGAGGACGATCGGCGCATCGAAACTTCCCAGCGCATACCAGACCGCGTCCACGTTGGTCGCCTTGGAATCGTTCACGTATCTCACGCCGTCAAGCTCGCGTACCGGCTCGAGTCTGTGTTCGACGCCTGGAAATTCTCTCAGGGTGTCGGCTATGACTTCCATGTCGACATCGAGTGACCTTGCTGCCAACGCCGACGCGAAGGAGTTATACAGGTTATGAACTCCCCGTATTTTTATCTCCTTCCAATCCATCAGATAGACCGGTTCGCCGTTTTCGACCAAATACAATTTCTCATCATCCACGAATCCGCCGCAGTTGATCCTGTCTTTGACACTGAAAGGCTTTAGAATAGTCTTCAAGTCCCGGCAGTGCTTTTCGACTGCCTCGTCATCGTGGCTGTACACGGATGTGTCATCCGCCGTTTGGTTCATGAAAATTCTGAACTTTGAGTTCATGTATGCCTGGTAATTCTCGTACCTGTCGAGATGGTCAGGCGTTATGTTCAGCAATACCGCAACCTTCGGTTTGAATGTGTCGACGTGGTCGAGCTGGAAACTCGACACTTCCAGCACTGCGACTGCCTGCTCATCCATGTCGGCGACGTAATCCGATATCGGGTACCCGATGTTGCCTGCGACGACGGTTTTGCGGCCGGACTTCTCGAAAATCTTTCCGATCAGTGTCGTCGTAGTGGTCTTGCCGTTCGATCCCGTGATTGCCACGATAGGGGCGCGGCAGAACCAGGAAGCAACTTCGACCTCACTGTACACTTTCAGTCCGACTTTCATCGCATGCTGGACGAGATTGAGGTTCGAGGGAACGCCGGGACTGACAACCATGAAATCCGCATCGAACAACCTGTCCGAATGAGAACCGAACTCATGCTCCACGCCGATGCTTTCGAGGATCTGAATCTGCTGGGCCGCCTCCTCGAGAGGCTTCTTATCGCTGACGAAAACATCTGCGCCATTAGCCTTGAGAAGTCTGGCGACCGCTAACCCGCTCCTCGCGGCGCCAAGGATCGATACTCTTGCGGACTTTATTTTTTCCGGTTTGCCCAATTTATCTCACCTTGAAAGTAGTCAGGCTCAGAATCGCCAGGAGAATCCCGACGATATAAAATCTTGTGACAATTTTCGGCTCCGATACGCCGTCAAGTTCGAAGTGATGATGGAGAGGGGCCATCTTGAAGATGCGCCTCCCCTCGCCGTATTTCCTCTTTGTGTACCTGAAATAGAGGACCTGCATGATCACGGAAATCTCCTCCGCCACGAAGATTCCGCCGATAATCGGGAGCACAAGCTCCTTTTTGATCATGATAGATATGCCGGCGATAGCCCCGCCGAGGGCAAGAGATCCGGTATCGCCCATGAATACCTGAGCGGGGTATGTATTGTACCAGAGAAAACCGAGGGACGCTCCCACAAGCGCGAAACAATAAACCGTGAGTTCTCCCGATCCGCGGAGATAAATAATGTTCAGGTACCGGCTGAACTCGATGTTTCCCGAGACGTAGCACATCAGTGCGAGCGTAAGCGCCGTAATGCCGACCGAACCGATGGCGAGTCCGTCCAGCCCGTCGGTCAGGTTCACCGCGTTCGATGTAGCCGTGATTATAAAGATGACCACCGGTATATAAAAGAGACCGTAATCGAAATTCAGGTTCTTGAAGAAAGGCACAGTAGTTATGGAATTGAACGGGTGAAGTTGGGGTGAAAAGTAGAGTGCCGCACCCGCGAGAAGACCAATCGCTATCTGGCCGATAAGTTTGTATCGCGCGATCAGCCCCTTGCGTTTTTTCTTGATGACTTTCAGGTAATCGTCGGCAAATCCGAGGATGCCGAGCCAAACCGTTATGAAGAGTATCAAAAGCACGTATGGATTCGTAAGGTCTCCCCATAGCAGCAGCGGCACAATCACTGAACCCAATATAATGATTCCTCCCATTGTCGGCGTTCCTGCCTTCGACAGATGAGATTTAGGCCCCTCGACTTTTACCTGCTCGCCGATCTGGTGTTTGTGCAGCATCCTTATAACAATCGGTCCGATGACGAAGCTGATAAACAGCGCCGTCAACGCCGCAAGCGCCGACCTGAAAGTGATGTACCTGAAGACACCGAAACCCGGCGGATGAAATTGCCTCTCCAGCAGGTCGAATAAGTAGTACAGCATTATTGCGTCCTCCCGGCCTCAAGCCCGCTGATCAAGGCGTCGACGACTTCTTCCATCTTCATTCCGCGTGATCCTTTCACGAGGACCACATCTCCCGGCCTTACAGTCTTCAGCAGCTTCTCCGAGAGTTCCCGCTTATCGCTGAACGATTCAGTCTCTGCACCGCCATCGGCGCCGGCTGCAATGTCTCGGGCCATCTCTCCGAAAGTAAAAAGCCGGTCGACCTTTTCATTCGCGACTTCGCCGCCGACCCTCTGATGTTCGCGCATCGATGCCCCCCCGAGCTCGAGCATGTCTGCCAGTACCGCGATTCTTTTTCCTCTGGAGCGCACCATCGACATCCAACGGAGTGCCGCTATCGCGGACTCAGGATTGGAATTGTAAGTATCGTTAAGAATCGTGACTCCGGCTATCTTGAGTATTTGCATCCTCTTTTCGTAAGACTTGAATGTCTCGAGTGCCCTCTTCACGTCCCGATGACCGACGCCGTACCGGATTCCGACCGCTGCTGCCGCAAGTGCGTTCATAGCATTGTGGATCCCAGGAACGTTCAGGTGGACGAGTTCTGTTTTTCCCTCAAATTTTATTTCGAAAAGTGCGCAGCCCCTTGAATCGAATCCGAACAACCGTGCCGAAAGATTCCTACGTGAACCGCCCTGGAAACCGTATGTGAATCTGTGTCGGACCGCTTTCGACAGGCCGATAATGCGGCTGTCGTCCGTGTTGACGAAGGCTGTTCCTTTTGTTTTCGCCAGAAAACCGAAGAGCATTCCCTCTTCTTTTTCCACGCCGTCGAGGTCGCCGAAAAACTCCAGATGTTCGTTACCTATATTAGTGATCAGCCCTGCGCTCGGCTCGAGGATCTCACATAGCCGCTGAATCTCGCCGAAATGGTTGGTGCCGATCTCGACCACCGCCGCCTCATGTGATTTGCGCATATCGAAGATCGTGAGTGGAACACCTATCTGGTTGTTGTGGTTAGCTGCCGTTTTCGCGACCCTGTATTTTCTCGCCAACACTCTTCCGACCATCTCCTTCGTGGTCGTCTTGCCGTTCGAACCGCCGACTGCTATCACCGGCATATCGAATTTCCTCCGGTATATCCGGGCAAGGTCGCCAAGCGCCTTCGTCGTATCGTCGACGACTGCAAACGGCTGTGCAGATGAGTGTTCGCTGCTCATGTACCACTTTCTGTCGACAACCGCGCAGGCAGCTCCTTTTGCAAGCGCGTCGGAGACGTACGAATGTCCGTCGAAATTTTCACCCTTCAACGCAAAGAATAATTGTCCGCGCGAGACGCTGCGTGAATCGGTGGAGACACCGGAAACACATTTAAGACTCGTGCTCATCAATTCCACACCTCTAATCCCGCGTATATCGTCCAACGTTATCAACTCCTCAAACCAAGGGCTTTTTCAACTTCTTCGCGATCATCGAAATGGAGCTTGACATCCCTCACGACCTGGTAGTCCTCATGACCCTTGCCCGCAAGAACCACGATGTCATGTGGGCGGGCTCTCTTCAGGCTCTCGAGAATGGCGTCATGCCTGTCGACAATTTTCAAAACCTTGTCGCTTCCTTTTGTGGTGCCGGCAAGAACCTCATCCGCGATCGAATCCGGGTCCTCGAAACGAGGATTGTCCGATGTTACGATCGTCAGGTCGCTTAGATCTTCGGATATTTTTCCCATCTTCGGGCGCTTCGTGCGGTCGCGGTTCCCGCCGCATCCGAAGACTGTGATCAGTCTTCCGCCCTTACTGCCCGACATCAGTATTTCTCTGGCAGCCTGAAGTGTTTTCTGGAGCGAGTCCGGAGAGTGTGCGTAATCGACTACCACGACGAAACCCTTTCCGGAATCGATTCTCTCGAAACGTCCCTTCACACTCTGGACGCCCGCCAGGGCCCTGGCTGCCAAAGACGGACTGTAGCCCATGCTTACAGCTGCCGAAAACGCGCCCGTAAGGTTGTATGCGTTGAACTTGCCCACAAGTTTGGAATCGATTGAGAAGTTTCTGCCGTTATATTGTATCGTTATGGCAGTCCCGGCTGCGCTGTAGTCGGACTCGACTATACGAAAATCTGCTTTCACATCGAATCCGTAAGATACTTTTCTCGCCTTCGTATCGGCGGCAATTCGCACGCCGTAGCTGTCGTCAATGTTGACGACCGCTATGCTGTCCGGCTGCAGCGTATCGAACAGGATCTTCTTCGCCTTGAAGTATTCTTCCATCGTCTTGTGGAAGTCGAGATGGTCCTGAGTAAGGTTCGTGAACAATGCGACTTTGAACGGAATTCCGTAAACCCTGTCCATCATGAGGGAGTGGGAAGACACCTCCATGACCGCACAAGTCCCACCATGTTCAACCGTCGAGGCCATCATTCGCTGAACGTCGAACGACTCCGGGGTAGTGTTCCTCGCCGTCTCGATCAAGCGATCGCCGAAAATATAATCTATGGTCCCGATCAGAAGGACTTTCTCGTCAGCCGACTGAAGGATGGCTTTGAGAAGATATGTGCTCGTGGTTTTTCCGTTCGTGCCGGTTACACCCACGACTTTCAGGCGTTCGGCCGGGTGCCTGAAAAAGTTTGCGGCGATAAGCGCAAGAGCGCGGCGGGTACTGGGGACAAGTAGTTTAGTGGTGTGGTGAGAGAGGAAGTAGTCGTCGTTGACGATACTGTTGTCCTCGACCGCGACCGCGCTCGCGCCGCTACCTACGGCATCTACGATGAAACGATGCCCGTCAGACTGCGCTCCCTTGAGCGCGACGAAAAGCGAACCTTCGTTCACCTTCCGGGAATCATAGACTATTTCGGTAATCTCCCTTTCCACGCCACCGACGACTTCAGTTACCGAAACATTTTTGATCAGTTCACCAAGCATCATTCAGTAGAGCCCTGATACGTTGAAATCTTTGCTTTCGCAGTTTATGATAACATTTACGTTTCTGTTCACCGGCTGCCCGGCTTTCGGAGATTGTCCGACGATCTTCCCGCTTCCGACGACGCGGAAAGGTATCCCCGCAGAGAGGAGAAAGCTTGTTGCATTTCGGACACTGGCGCCTCTGAAATCCGGCATTCTTGTGACATGACTGGCGTCCGCCACCTTCAGTATGATCGTCGATCCTTTTGCGACCAGAGTCCCCGCCGAAGGTTTCTCAGAAAGGATTATAAAATTTTCGTGGTCGGACGGCGATGCCTGAAGTCCGAAGTTTTCTAGAATGGCCGCCGCGGATGAATAGTCGAGGAACGAGACCTCAGGTACCCGGACCACATCGCCTTTGGTGTTGTCCTGATTTTCCGCGGGGATAAAGGCTGCGGTCTTCGATCCGGTTTCTCTCTTCCCGCTTGTGTTGAATGCCATTCTGATATCGGCGTTCGTCAGGTTCGTCGTCTTCCGCTGCATGATGCCGTATATGCGTTCGGCTATCCTCTTGAATATCGGGGCCGCCACCGCACCTCCCGTGTAGCCTTTCGTCGGCGAGTCTATCATTATGTAGCCGGCAATCTGGGGATTCGGGACCGGGAAAAATCCGGCGAATGACGCGTGATAGAATTCCTTCGAATATTTCCCGTCGACCAGCTTCTGCGCCGTGCCTGTTTTTCCCGCGATAAGAAGGTCGTTCATTTTGGCCTCTTCACCGGTTCCTTGCTCGACGACGTCTACAAAAAGGCCGGTAAGAGTGCGGTCGACGTCGGGAGTCACGACACGACGGATCTTCATCGGCTCGTTCTGAAAAACCACATCGCCGTTCGGACCGGTGATTTTATTTATGATATACGGCTGCATCAGAGTCCCTCCGTTCGCAACCGCAGCATAAGCCTGAGCCATCTGAAGATTCGTGACGAGCACTTCATAACCGAATGACATGAACGGGAGCGACACCTTCGACCATTCGTACGGTTTCTTCAGCTCGCCCGGAACCTCACCGGGCAGCCCGATACCGGTCGGCGCACCGAACCCGTAATCCCTTGCGTATCTGTAGAATTTGTTCGCCCCGATCTTGCAGCCTATTTTTGAGAAGGCAATGTTGCTTGACAGTTCTACTGCACGTCTGAACGTGATCCAACCGGCCTGTTCAAAGTCTTGAATGACTCTCCCGTAGAGCGTGTACCGCCCGTTCTCGGCAAATATAATGTCGTCCGGTTTTTCTATCCCTTCTTCAAGAGCGGCGGAAGCTGTGACTATCTTGAACGTCGAGCCGGGCTCGAATACGTCTGTGATCGCCCGGTTCCTCGAATCGGCGTAGCTGTACGCATCGTATTCGGCGGGATTGAAGGACGGGTAATTCGCCATGGCCAGTACTTCCCCGGTCGTAGGATCCATGAACACCGCCGTCCCTGCAGCCGCACCGGTGCGCTGGACTCCTGCGGCGAGTTCCTGCTCGACGATCTGCTCGATGTTCATGTCCAGCGTGAGCTGGATGTTGCAGCCGGCTATCGGATTGACCTTCGGGTAATCGACGGAAGGCATTTTCCTCCCAAGACCGTCGCGCTGCATTATCTCGAAACCGTTTGTGCCTGCGAGGAGAGAATCGAACTCCAGTTCCACGCCGCTGGCACCTTTTCCGTCGACGTTAGTAAAACCGAGTATCTGGCCCGCGGAGGAACCGTACGGATACAGCCTCTGCTGTTCCTGAAGTCTTATCAAACCGTAGATCCTGAATTCCGCCAGCGCACCGGACTGGGCGGGACTCGCGTTGCGCGCCAGCCAGACGAACCGGGCCTTCGTGTTTAACCTGTCGAGAAAATAGGAGATGGGTAAATTGAAGACCGGGGCAAATTCATTCGCGATTTTCGATTTTTCGGCGTCGTCGAGAAGCTGCGGGTCGGCGGCATATGAATAACCGTAGCTGTTCGAAACTATCAGGCTGCCGTTCCTGTCGAAAATCATTCCCCGGTTCGCCTGTAGGACCACGCGGCTTTCATACTGGTCCTGAGCTACTCTGTGATAATAGAAACCCTGCACTCCCTGTATAATCACGAGCTTCGCGACAATAGCGACAAAGACGAGCGCCAGCACAACCCGCAGGAAATTGATCCTCCCGGTATAACTCACTCGCGGACGCGTGACCGCCGGATTATCTTGTCGAGTCTCTTGCATCCTGTTTTTCGGCTTCTTTCAACTTATCCTTGTCGATCTCTATTTGTTCGAGAGTCTGGCTGCTGTAAACCAGCCCGAGTTTCTCGGATGCGATTCTCGTTATTCTCTCCGCACTCGAAAGTCTCTTGAGTTCTGCCTGGAGTGAATCGTTCTGAAACCTGAGCCGCGCGTAAGTCGAATCCAGCGAACCCATCTCTGTGACAAGAGCATCGACCGTCACGCTGTTGTTTACTATCAAAAGGAGTATGGCTACCGCTCCTCCCAGCACGATGATGAACCTGGAGACAGAGAGCGACGGTGCCTTGGACGGCTTTTTCTGCTCGTCGGGCTGTCTTGTTTCTTCGCTCATATTGTTTTCTCCGCCACTCTCAGCTTCGCGCTGCGCGCCCTGCGGTTAGCCCTGATCTCCGTTTCACCCGGCGCGATAGGCTTGCGAGTGAGTATCCTGACCCGCGCCTTCTTGCCGCATGTACAGATGATAGCTTCCGGAGGACAGACACAGGTCGCCGCCTCAAATTTGAACTTCTCCTTGACGATCCTGTCTTCGAGCGAATGATAGGATATGACGGCAATCCTGCCGCCGCGGGAAACCAGGTCGACAGCCCCGTCGAGTCCGGCCGACAGGGAATCGAGTTCTCCATTGACCTCTATCCTGAGGGCCTGGAAAATACGAGAGAGCGTCTTATCCGATCTTCCGCACACGTGCGCGACGATCTCTGCGAGCTGAGCGGTTGTCTCAATTCTGTTCTTTCCCCTCGCCTTGACGATTGCCCTTGCGAGAACCCGCGACCTCGGCTCCTCTCCGAACTTGAAAAACATGTCGGCGAGCTCGTCGGCTTGGTAAGAGTTGACTACTTCGTAAGCCGAGATATCGAGTTTCTTATCGAGCCTCATGTCGAGCCTCTCGTCGCGCCTGTAGCTGAACCCTTCTTCGTTGTCCAGTTGATACGAGGAAACACCGAGATCGAAGAGAATGCCGGCGGAAGAATCGAGCCCGCTCTCTTTTCCGAATTCCTTCAAGTGGGAAAAGTTCTGCGGAACAAACGAAAGACGTCCGTCTTCAGAAGAGAGTTCATCCGCGATGCGGCGGGAGTTATCATCGACGTCAAATGCGAGGACCCTCCCATCCTTTCCGAGCCTCGAGAGAATCTCGCGTGTGTGCCCGCCTCCGCCAAACGTCGCGTCTATATATGTACCGTTCGAGTCGGTAACCAACAGATCAATACTCTCCTTCAGCAGTACGGGTTCGTGATAAACGGCCATTATTTGTTGACATTAACCGCCATGATTTGTTCGACCACGGAGGCGTAATTTTCCGGTTGAGAATTCAAATACTCATTGAATGTCTTTGGATGCCAGAGCTCGATTCTTTCGAGGGCGCCGATAATGACGACCTCCTTCTCGATCTCTGCGAATTCGAGCAGATTTTTGGGAATTGTAATACGCGATTGTGAGTCCAGAGGGAATTCTTCCGAAGCCCACATGAGGAGGGTTCTGATGAAGTATCTGTGCTTCTCCAGAAATTGGTTGAGGGAGCGGAGCTTTTCTTCAAGTCGCCGCCATTCATCGAGGGGATAAACGTAGAGGCATTTTTCGACTCCGCGCGTCACGACAAAGGTGTCATGAGCTTCGGAAGAGAGGCTTTTTCGCAATTTTGCCGGGATGCTGAGCCTTCCCTTGGAGTCTAAAACGTATTCGTAGCGTCCTTTGAATGACGACATCTTCCTCTGAACTTCTCCGATTTATCTTTCGGACAAATTCCCCACATTTGGGGACAAGTTTTTAGTAAACACTGGGAAAAGCTGGGAACTTCCCCACTTTTCCCCACCACGTTGGAAATTTAACCAACGGGCTCCAAAAGTCAAGCATTATTTTTTCCATTTTTCCCCACCAAGCAAATCGCACAGATTCCGCAAAATTTCAGCCTATTTTTCACATAAGATGCCGTTATAATATCTTTAGTAAACAAGTTGAACAAAAGTTTGGGTTATTTCTTGACAGCTAAACTTGTGTTGTGTAATTTAGATCGAAATGGCACGAGGGCTAACTAAACGGCAAGGTGAAGCGCTTGAATTCATTCGGCGCTACTTGAAAGACCACTCCAAGCCACCTACATTCCGTGAGTTGGGTGAACAAATGGGGATTCGCTCAACACGAGCCGTCAGCGACCTGCTCAAAGCCCTCGAAAAGAAAGGCTACATCGAACGGGAACCCGGACGCTCTCGCGGAATCAACCTCCCGAGAACCGAACTTACAAATCCCGACCTCCCACCGTCAGTCAGGACAATTCCGCTCGTTTCAAGAATTGAATCCAGAGAAATTATTTTTTCCAACATAGTCGATGTGCTTCACTTCGACGCGAAGCTTCTCCCCGACGGTGAGCTCTTCGCCGTCAAGGTCTCCGACGACGCCATGAACTTCGTCGGATTATTCAAGGGAGATTACGTCGTTTGCAGACGCGTTGCCCAGCCCGATCAGAACTCGCTCGTCCTTGGAAGCGCCGCAGGTGTCCTGATAGTCAGGTTCTACGAATTCGCCAACGAGAAGATCCACCTCAAACCATCAAACAAGTCATACCAGATACTGAGCTTCTCTCCCGACGACAGACAGTTCTTCGTTGCGGGTGAGGTTGTGCTCACTTTCCGGAAAACGAAGTAACCCTTCGCTTAACAACGCGCCGCTTTTCTTGTCTGAGCCGGTGGAGATTCTCCCCTGTTACCGAACAATACCTCATTCTATGCGTCCCGCCAAATAACAAAAAGTCCCGCCGTGATTTCTCGCAGCGGGACTTGTAAACTGTATGTGGTCAGCCTCAGCTTACTTCATCAAGATCATCTTCTGAATCTTCGAATATGTTGGCGTTGACAACCTGTAGAAATAGACACTGCTGGCAAACCTCGAGCCGTCAAACACGACTTCATGAGGGCCCGCGGTCTCTTCTCCATCGACCAGGGTGGCCACCACTCGGCCGAGTATGTCGTAGATCTTAAGAGTGACATGGGTGTCTTTTGGCAGCTGGTACTGAATGACGGTCGTTGGGTTAAATGGGTTAGGATAATTCTGGTTGAGTTGAATGGTTCTCGGGACATTATTCTTCTTCTCATTCACAGCCATCAAGGTGCCAAGCGTATCGCCATCGATAATCGCGCCTACCAAGAACCATCCCTCGCCCGGTTCAACATATCGGTATGTCATTCCGATTCCATAAGCATACTGTTCGGAGAAATAGGAGAACCATGTATCGGGGTTATGATCCTGACCTCCTGTCGTATCGCCCTGGAAAGTCCCAAACAAAGAAAATTCCTTTATCTTCCTTCGTACCCCAAAGACAGTTGTATCGAACATCGCGCTCACCCCAGCATAGGGGACGGGCACACGCCAGTAATTACCTACTTGAGCGTCTAGACGATAAACATTCGGAAGTGAGTCGACGCTGTCGGGATTTTCGCCTGAAAAGACACCATAAATGAATCCGTTGGCAGTGTCCACGACAAACTCGGTACCTCTTTCGTTGTCCCCGCTCATATAGACCAGCCGTCCGAGCGGATGGCTGAGCACCGAATCGACTTTTATTGTTTTGAATTCACCTTGCGTTGGCGAGTATTCGACATAGTAGAGCCATTCGTCTCCGGCATCGCAGGGAAAGTATTTGAGAGAGTCGGAAGCTTGAGCTATGGCGGAACCGTGTAGAACCAACAAGCAGAGAAAAAGAACAGCTCCACAATTAATTCCTAACCAAGTCTGTATCTGAGTTTTCATTTTGCGGCTCATTAGTGATCATCGTGCGTTACTTCAGGTAAACTGCCTTTTTGGTCAGTATACCATGCTCTGTTATCAGCCTGTAGAAATACATACCGGAACTCACATGTTCTCCTTCTTCATTTGTTCCGTTCCAGATTACTGTGTAGGTTCCGGGTGTTTGTCTCTCGTTATTCACCAGTGTTTTCACCTCCCTTCCGAGGACATCGTAAATCCTCAATGTTACGTTGTTGACTGCCGAGAGCTGATAGCTAATTGCTGTAGTCGGGTTAAAT
>JAJYOS010000550.1 GCA_021796055.1 Bacteroidota bacterium | reverse complement strand
CGCGTGTGTAACCTATTGCAGTAACGACATAGCGCTTCATGATGGCAGCATCGTTGAAAGCGTAGTCGACCTCCGGCGCGGAAGTGTAGTCCTTGTTTCCTATTATTACCGCAACTGCGTTCGGTTTCTCCTCTGCGGCTCTGGGAATGTTCTCCGCTATGTCGAGCTTTAAATCCGCCACATTGGGAATGTTAGGACTCCCCGTCCTGTTCGCCGCAACGACAATCTCCTGCACCTTCTTCTGTGGAGTGTCGAAAGGAAGCTCAAGGGTCTTGTTATAAGTCTCATATCCGAGACTATCCTTTACGGCAATATCCATGCTTACTTCGGTCGCCCTGTCGTTTGTGACAATTGTCGCGCTTATGTCCTTATAAGCCCCGGGCTTGAGATCTCCCAGGTGGTAAACCGAATCCACCTGGATAGGGAGGACATTCGGGCCTAGGGTAACCAGTGCGGTGGTACCATAACTGGTGCTCGCACCCTTGTTTTGCAGTCGAAGCGTTACCGTCACAATCTCGCGCCTCTGAATTTTTCCCGTCCTGTTCGGATCCTGTACCCCGTAATCCGCGAGCTCGACTTTGGGCGGCTGGAAAGCTAACGTCGGCACCACAAGAACCTTCTCTGGATCTAAATCGAAGCCGCTCTTCTCGAGCACTTTGAGAGTGAACTCGACTCTGCCTGTCGATATGTAATGTGAAGCTTTGAGGAATATTCGTTCGTTCACCTGCTGATTCGGAAGGATCGCGTCAATTACAGGAGGATCGGTTATGTGTAAGTCCAGATTCTTAACGGATGGGACGAGCTCAATGCTGCAATCCTGTGCCGGCTTCCCGCCAATATTCTTGAGAGTTACAAGAACTTCCGCATTTCCATCAGCGCTAAGCGTGTTGTTGCCTGTCGAATCGACGAAAGTGACATCGGCGGTCAGAAATGGTGTATACGCATTGACCTGGTTCGTACCGCTGATATTGACGGTCCGCGACGAATCCGCAATTTGCATTAGAGTTGTCGGCCGCAATGATCCCACCTGGCTCTTGCCGACTATTGTCTGCGCAGATGCGATCTGAACAGAAAACAAGAGACACACGAATAAAAGCTTCTTCATTTCAGTATCTCCAATTCATTGCGGCCTTGAAGGGGGTGAGGGGATAGAGCTGCCACCGGGTTTATGGAACAAGTCGGTACCAAAGTACACCGCCGCAGCCCCGCCGATTATAGCTCCGCCCACGTAAAGGAGCCAAGAGGACCCGTTCTTTTTTTCGCCCAGCCTTGTCACGCTCACTTCAAAATAAAAGTCCCTACCGTCGAGCCCATAGGGGACATCTTTATACATATGCCAAATGATCGTCTTGTGCTGGCCCGGATGGACATCAGTACCGACGTCACCTGAGACATCTATAGGCATCATCTTGAAGAAAGGCTGAGTCTGTCTTTTCAGGACCAATTGTACTTCATACGGTTCATCGTCCGGTCCAGCCAGGTCGTAATGTACCACCACGTCGCTGTCCTTCATCGAGTACGAGACGCCAGTAACGGTAAATTCCTGTGCAAACCCAAGGCCGACATTTGACAGGAACATTGTTATACATGCAAAACAAATCCTGAGGAGGTTTCCCTTTGTCATTTGGACCTCTTTATGGTAAAAGGCGCGGACGCGCTTGTCCTTAGCTCCTGTGGGATTCTGACCAGCCATTTCTGAAGATCCACGAATGCACTTTGATATGTCGGGATTATACCTAAGGATTCTCCAGTCATGTGAGGGGAATAGAAATCGATCTTCTTCTTCAGCGCCACGACGTAGATCATCTCCGTAGTAATGTCCTTCTTCGGCGGCAGACCGACTCTGAGTTGAAAAGGCAGCTTTGCAAGCTTCCTCGCGAACCCTTCAGCCCCTTCAGACACGGAGTACGAATTATCGGGAAAGTAAACGTTCGGGATCAGGAGAAGCACCGAGTCGTTTGCCATGATGTCGAAAATGTAAAGGTAACAGTCTTGACTCGCGGTTATTGCAAAATGAACTGCGTCGTTGCGTTCAATGTTGCCCCGGTCATAATACATCTCCTTGTCCAGGCGCACCTCAATCTGGAACGCGGGATCGGGTTCACCATTATCTTTTGCCACAGTGGCTGCAATCTTGACGGAATAGACCGGGATGTTGGACTGCGTAGTAAGAGTTGAATCAAGGACGGTCTCGGCTATGATCCTTCCGGATGTCGTCGTAGTATTGAGTTCAGTGAAAAGGCTCAGGAAGTCCCCAGGTTTATTCCCCTGCATTGTTTCGGCAGTTGCCTGGAAAGTCCTGGCGTTCACAATAATACCGAGCGCCTTCCTTATGGCATTTGCCTCTGCGTCCTGGCGAGCCCGTGACCAACCTTCCTCGGGCGTTACGACAGAACTGTAGCACCTCCCGGTTGCTTCTACTTTCGACGAGTCGATTTCTGGAGACCCAAAGGCAGTCCCTGCCACTACCGACAATAGCACGAGAATGCGTGATACTCCCACTGCCCGCCAATGTCCCTCTGACGCTTGCACAGTACGGCAACCTTTCTTCAGTCGCTCACTAAGAAAAGCACGAAATCTATAGACTAAGCAGAACCGCCGAGTTAACGGGAAAGCCTTGGATGATTCCAAGAAGCGTGCAAGGACTCCGCCCACGGTGCCGCTGGGTTCCCACTGATTTAATGGAAAAATCTAAATAGTTTTGTCGAGGATTGCAATAATTCGGGACGGGAAGTTGATGAGGGTCATATGAATCCACAACCGTCTGGTCTTGGAAGGGGGAATTCAGATGATGAGGGTACGCATTCGGTAGAGCGTAAATCGAGTTGCGCGGAGGTGGCAGAACGCGCGCCGTCCGCCTTTCGCCGCGCAACTATCCAATCAATGCCTACTGAACGATTCTCACGACAAGGTATGGCGTCTGATGAATGATTACGCCGGCCTTCTTCGCCTGGCTTAGCTGCTCTTCGAGGTGCTTGATCTTCTGAAGCTCTTCGGTATCGTATTCGCGCTGAGGACGGTAAGAGACGTAGACATCAGCTGTGACGTCATTCGCGACGAAGCGACCGGAGGTCGTGTGAGCGACGCCGGTCAGGTAATCGAAGGCGTCATCCTTAATCTGCTGCTCTTCCTGTTCCAGAAGGTTCTTCTGATACTTGATTTCGATCATCCTCTCAAACGCCTTCTGAAGTCTTATCTCGGTATCGGCTTCCTGGGTGATTGTTTCGACTTCCATGATTATTCTCCTTATCATTTCGGGGTACGTGAACGAGACCCCACATACCCCGGTTTCAAGTTCTGTTTGCCTCTACGCGGTCCGGTGGATGAAGAGAGTCAGGGCCAGCTTTAATATATCCTGTGTAGAGAACCTTACGGATTCAAGCTGCTCTGTGATGTGGACAGCATCCTTGAGGCACTTCAGGAGCTCTTCCCGATCGCTCTCACCGTGTTCGGGGTCTCCGGCCGGCTCATCTTTCCGCGGAGGATCCTTCGGAGAAGGTGGGGCATTTGACGGGCCAGGCCCGTCCACCTTGCTCTCGCTATTCGGAGTTGCCAGTGTGTCATAAGCCTTTGGCGCGGCGGTGGCAGACTTAGCGGAGCCGTTTGCCGGACTGACTTTCGAGACCTCGTTGATGAAGTTCTTCGAGGACTTGAACTCGATGAGGTCTCCTTCGCGGAGGGCCGGAACGCTCGACATGAACTTGCTGAAGTTGAACCACTCCCCGTTGACCTTGATGCCCTTCTCGTTCACTCTCTCGATTGTTCCACTAACCGGAACCTTCGATGTCTTTTTCTCAATTTGCTGTAACATGACAGCCTCCCTTGTTTATGTTGATATCTATCCTGAACAGGTCAAGAACCTGTTCCTACGTTACTATGCAGGGAATTAGAGAAGATGTTTTCCGGTCCGACTTCGCCGGATCTTGTTCCTATAAATAGGAACCGACCTTCTGTTGCAGAGAGACGCGAACCTTCTCGAAGGTCTTTGAAGAGATGCGGAGGTCCTTACATATCTCTCTCACAGAGTAACCGGCAGTCAGTTCGGAAAGGACCTTTTTCTCGCAGCCATTCAGAGAACAAACGAATTCATCTGCTACGAAATCGTCAAAAGGGTCAAGTGAATCCGATGCGATTAGATTCTCGAAGGTAGAATCATCCGCGACAGGATCTGACAAGTAGCACTTCCCTTTGTTGAAAGCGTCAAGCCGGCTTTTCCCTACTTCATTAAGAGCAAGAAAGCTCCTTTCATGGATGCTTTTCGCAGTAAGGCGTATATAATTGATCAGCAACGCGAGTGTGCATCCTGAACCAAGCCGAAGACTCTCCTGGTATGCGAGCAAGAGAAGTTCGTCTGCATCATCTTCAGTATGTGCGAAAAATCGCGCATAGCTCTTCAGCGTGACAAATTCCTGAGTAGTCATTGTTCACTTCCCCTCCTCTAAATCCACAAGACGGACAGCTACATTCTCATCTGTCGTCACGAAAGTAGCGACGAGGTCGAATGTACCTGCCGGAGGAAAATCCTCACAGAACCGGTATACCCGAACGAACCACTTACCGGTGAGAACCGCCTGATTGACCCTGATCTGGATTTTTCCGTATTCATTCCTGAGCTCGGCAGCAAGCTCCCTGAACTCATGCTCTGAACTAACTCTGATGTCGCACATTGTCTTTTCTCCTTTCCGGTTGCGCAAAAAAAAGATGAATGCCCGAACGTAATTGTAATTCTAAGCGCCGGAGCGCAGCTGCGAAGGCAACGGTACTATCGGCGAAGAAGAGGGTCATCAGGCGA
>JAJYOS010000549.1 GCA_021796055.1 Bacteroidota bacterium | reverse complement strand
ATGAAATTTCTTGTGGTTGATGATTCGCAGACAATGCGCAGGATTGTCACCAATGCCCTCAAGGGCATCGGCTATGACGACATAATCGAAGCCGAGGACGGCAAGGATGCGTACGCAAAACTCTATATCGAGAAGATCGATTTCATAATCACGGACTGGAATATGCCGAATATGAACGGGCTGGAATTCACGAAGGCGGTGCGCGGAGGAGAAGAACAATACAATAGCCTGCCCATACTCATGGTTACTACCCGCGGGATGAAGGAGGATGTAATGGAAGCGCTGCAGGCAAAGGTGAACAACTATGTCGTGAAGCCATTCACTCCGCAGGTCCTGAAAGAGAAAATCGACCTAATACTGAAGACTTTATAATGAAAGAGGGCAAAATGGATTCAAAGAACCTCGGGGGAATTTTAGACAAAATAAACGAGCTGCGCGCTCTGTTCATATTCGGTCAGCGGGTAATCCCATTTCTCGAAGAGCTATTCTACTTTGTGCACGACATCGTACCAGTCCTTGAAGAAATCAACGCTTCTATCTACGAAAGCGCCAGCAAAATGCCGCGGGCTTCTTCCCAGCTGAGCAAAGTAACTCAAGCAACCGAACTGGCGACGACGGAAATACTGGATAATCTGGACGGCGTCATTTCCAGATTAGACACGATCGATTCGCACTTCCAGACTGCAACCGCGGATCTTAACGCGATCGACAAGCTGGACAAGGACATGCTCGAGGCAGTCAAGTCTTCACTGAACGGCAGCCATCAGGAAACGCTCCGCGCCGTATCGGCTCTGCAAGAGCAAAAGGGTTCTCACCTCAAAGCGGTCAAGCTGAACGCCTCCGGCCTGGAGAAGAGCCTGAAGGAAATACGCGAGAAATCCAACGACATAATGATTTCCCTGCAAGTCCAGGACATCACATCACAACAGATCGCATCGGTGAATCATCTGATCGGTTCAGTGCAGGATAGACTTTCGAATCTCATAGACAGATTCAAGATAAGCGGCGAGGAACTCATCAGCGAAATCGAGAGGACCGATCACCGCACATTCGATCCAAACGCATCTTACGATAGATCGGGAGAACGGCAGAAAGCCGCCGATGAGGTCGTGGGCGGGTCGGCTCCGACGAGAGATAATTCAGAAGAGGCTGAAAAAAAAACCGTCAATCCGACATCGCAGGAGGAGATAGACAAACTTTTCGGAAAGGGGGCGTAGAACGCATGGCAGAACATCCGATGTTTTCGGAGGAGCTGAAAGAAATTGTCGAGAGCTTCATAGTTGAGACTAACGACATATTCGAGAAGCTCGATAACGAAATACTGGAACTCGAAAAGAGGCCGGAAGACAAGGAACTCATCAACTCTATTTTCCGGGCCGTTCATACAGTAAAAGGAACTTCGGGCTTTCTGAGTTTCGAACAGATGACCGTGATCGCACACAGGTTCGAAGATGTCTTGAACAAGCTTCGGCGCGACGAGCTGAAATTCCAACCGGCAATGCTCGACGTCATGTTTGAAGCGTTCGACCAAATGAAAGCACTACTCCGACAGGTCGTTGAACACAATATTCATGACATAGATTTCTCGGGTACGATCAAGAGGCTCGAATCACTCTCCAAGGGTGTCCTTCCTGAGAAGGCTGAAAAGGGTCCGGCAGAACAACAGGCGGCGGCTCCGGCATCGGAGCCTGCGATTGCAAAGAGTGCCGAGCCGGTCGATGTCGTCCAACGCAACACCGACCAGGAACAGCTGCAGACGTCACAGGCAAGAGAATCGGCGCCACAGGACGCTTCGCAGAGCCATCCGCAGGCATCCCAGCCTCAGAAAGCCGACAAAATAACGGACACGACGATCCGGGTCGATGTCGGGAGGCTCGACCACCTTATGAACCTCGTGGGAGAACTCGTCCTCGGGAGAAACCGTCTTTCCCAGATCGTGACGTCGTCCAGAGAGGACGATGCGGGAGAAGATTTTTCGCACCAGCTTTCCGAAACGAGTGCCCAGATCGACTTCATCACCACCGAGCTGCAGACCGCTGTGATGAAGACGAGGATGGTCCAGATCGGGAGAGTGTTTAACCGATTTCCCCGGCTTGTCCGCGACATAGCAAGGGAATTCAACAAGGACATCGACCTCGTAATCGAGGGAGAAGAAACGGAACTCGACAAGTCCATCATAGAAGAAATAAGCGACCCGCTTGTTCACCTGATCAGGAATGCGGCGGATCATGGAGTCGAAGAGCCAGAGCGGAGAGAGAAGGCCGGCAAGTCCAGGCGCGGCACAATCCGCCTTACGGCAGGTCACGAAGGAAACCACATTATCATAGAAATACAGGACGACGGCGCGGGAATGGATCCCGAAATATTGAAGCGCAAGGCAATCGAGAAGGGCGTCATCACGGCCGAAGAAGCACACGAGATGAAGACCGATGACGCCTACAACCTGATATTCATTCCGGGTTTCAGCACCGCACAGAAGGTAAGCAGCGTTTCGGGGAGAGGCGTCGGGATGGATGTGGTCAAGACCAATATCACGAAGCTTAACGGGATAATTGCCGTGGAATCCGGGGTCGGAAAGGGGACGAAATTCGTGTTGAAGCTCCCCCTCACGCTTGCCATCATCCAGGGTCTCCTCGTGGCAGTGGGAACCGAGACATTCGCAATTCCGCTCAACTCAGTCCTCGAAGTTGTACACACATTCAAGTCGGATGTCGCGACAGTCAACGGCCGCGAAGTGATAAGACTGCGCGAAACTGTGCTGCCCCTTGTGAGCATATCGGATATACTCGACGTCCCTTTGCAGAGCGAAGAGCTGCGGGGCTTTTACACAGTGGTAGTGGGAGTCGCGAATCACAAGTTCGGAATTGTAGTGAATCGGCTGATCGGCCAGAAAGAAATCGTTATCAAACCACTTGGAGCCTATCTGAAGAACATCCAGGGAATAGCCGGTTCAACGATTCTCGGCGACGGACGCGTTATAATGATACTGGATGCAGGAGAACTCCTGAGACTTGCGCAAAAAGGAACCCACTCAAAAGCCTCCGTAGCCAGCGAGGTTGACCAGTAGAATGTCGATAAGAATATTGGTTGTAGACGACTCCGCTTTCATGCGAAAAGCGATCTCAATGATGCTAGAGAGCGATCCCGATATCGAGGTGATAAGCACCGCGAGGGACGGGATGGAAGCCACGGAGAAGGCGAGGGACCTGAAGCCTGACCTGATGACGATGGACGTAGAGATGCCCAGGATGGACGGGATAACGGCAGTTAAGAAGATTATGAAGGAAAATCCCGTTCCAATCCTGATGGTCAGCTCACTTACAGTTGAGGGGGCCCGTGCGACAATGGACGCACTGGCTGCCGGTGCAGTGGATTTTATCCCGAAACAATTGTCCTACGTCTCCCTGGACATTACAAAGATCAAGGGTGACCTGATTGCCAAGATAAAATCCATAGCTCGCGACCGCTCCAGGGCCTTCTCCAGATTAGTGTCTCCCAAGACGTTCGCTCCCAGAAAAGCATCTCCCTTGAAATTCCTGAGTGCGCAGATTGCAACGATCGGTATCTCCACAGGCGGTCCCTTTTCTCTCCAGAAGGTCATCCCGTTCCTTCCTGAGGACTTCCCTCTCCCAATTGCAATTGTCCAGCACATGCCGCCGCATTTCACCAAGTCCCTGGCAGAGAGGCTTGATTCGATCAGCCGTGTAGAAGTGTGCGAAGCAGAGGACGGAATGGAGCTTAAAAAGGGGACCGTATACATTGCCCCGGGAGGACTTCACCTGAAATTCAAGCGAATCGGAGTCAAAGTACTGATTAACATCTCGAAAGATCCTTCCGAAACCCTGCATCGTCCGTCAGTGGACGTCATGTTCAGTTCGGCGTTTGAAACATTTGGCGGGAGGGTTCTTGCTGCAGTCATGACAGGAATGGGAAAGGATGGATTAGAAGGGGCAAAGCTAATCAAATCTGCCGGAGGAAAGATAATAGCCCAGAACGAGGAGACTTGTGTAGTTTACGGGATGCCCAAAGCAATCGTCGACGCTGAGCTTGCAGACGCCGTTCTTCCGCTGGAGGAGATAGCCTCAGCAATATCCAATGCCGTTTCAACCACGGCGGCTCCCGCGAATTCATAGCAACTTGCCCCGCCCCTGTTCAAGAGCGCGGGCTCCGGGTGGGAGTTGATTACGGCGACCGGTCATCCTTCAAATTCGAATGGAAAGACGGCGATAATGCTCTCTCGCATGCGTCACAGAATTTCGCGAGCGGATTCCTCCGGAGTTTTGAGAACTCTATCTCATTCCTACAGAACAAGCAGTATCCGTAGTTCCCGGTGAAGAGCCTCTGGAGAGCGTCGAACAGGTCGAGCAAATCCTCATCCGCTCTGAAGGACTCAAATCGTCTAATCTCGGTGACTACCGATTCTGATTGCAGTTCATTTTCGACCAGCGAAGCTGGGACGAATTCCCCGTACCTCTCGGATAAAATCGAGCGAACACGAGAAAATATTTCGCTCTTCAACACCGCCAAATTCTTATCGTCCATCCTCATGCCCTCCCTTCCTAAAATCCACACCCGCAACGTCCTTCACATCGGTATCAGAAGCTTCAACCCGCCGTTCAACTCGCTTAGCCCTCCGGGTGAGGACTCAGCCCAGGAAATTTCTTCCGGCTATTTCCTGACGCTGGAATCAGCGGGGTAACAATCTAAGGCAGTAAACTATCGACTCGTTATTCCGGCAACTACTCTTTGCTCTGAAATGTCGGGATTTTTGTGGTGAATGTCAATCACAGCG
>JAJYOS010000548.1 GCA_021796055.1 Bacteroidota bacterium | reverse complement strand
GACTGAATTGCTCGGAGGATATCGTGATTTTCCCCGCTTCGATTTTCGATAAATCAAGAATATCGTTGATGAGGGCCAGGAGGTTCCTTGCATTCCTCAGGACTATCTCCAGCCCCTCTTTTTGTTCCCCGGTAGGAGGAGTCACGTCGTCGGTCAGGACAAGATTCGTGAAGCCGATGATAGAATTAAGTGGAGTCCTAAGTTCATGGCTCATGTTGGCGAGGAATTGGCTCTTCAACCTGCTCGCTTCCTCCAGCTGCTGGTTAGCCAACACAAGCTGCCCGTTCGCCTCCTCCACCCACTGTTTGGATATTCTAAGTTGTTCGTTGAAGTCTTCTAGTTCCCTGGACTTCTCAAGTATATCTGAATAGAGGAAAGCGTTTTCGACGGCGCCGCCGAGCACGCGCGAGATCATCACGAAGAACTCAAGGTCCGACTCTTCGAACTCAATCGGCTCTCTCGACACCGCGAGAAGCGCGCCGTGCGTCTTTCTTGTCCCGATGATTGGAACAACGACCGCTGAAGTCATCATCTCTCTACGTAGCGCCCTAAAGATCACGGACGGGCTAAGTTCTTCGGAAATAGAAGGTATCTCTTTCGGTATCCCGAGCTTCATCGATTCGTAAAGCTCGCCGTCGGCAAGAGGAAGGGAATGGATCCCCTCCTCCTTCAAAAAGGAAGCGCTGAAACCGAGCGAAGCAGCCAGATTCATGTTGTCCGCAGTTTCGTTAATGAGGTACACGGCTGCGGCGGATATCCCTTCGAATTCCATTAAACGCGCGAGACTCTTATTCACAATCTCAAACACATCGAGGGCATCCTTCACGGCCATAGCCGTCCTGTTTATGACAGACAACCTTCTGTTCTGTTTCTTTACCGCAAGCTCATTCCTTTTCTGGTCAGTTATATCGCTGAACGTCACCACGGCGCCGCTGACTTCGCGACCGGGGTCGATAAGAGGCGACGCGCTTATCGAAATGATCCGCTCCGTCCCATTTCGGGCGACGAGAAGTTCGCTGTTCCTGACATCTTTGCCATCGACAGCCGCGACCTTCACCGGATTTTCGTCTTCACTGAGAGGCGTACCATCCAAATTGCGCACGCCCAAAGCGACCGGGTAATCTGAAAATTTCAGGCCGGGTGTTTCAGTGACTCCGAATATCTTCCTGCCGCCTTCGTTCATTAGTATGACGCTGCCGTTCCTGTCGACGAGGGCAATCCCTTCCGCGGCGCTCGCGAATATTTTCTCCAACTGGTCGGCCTGCTCGGCGACTTTTCCGCCCAATCTAAGTTTCTGAAATCCGGCGGCTATCTCCATTGCCGTCGCGTCCGCAAGTTCCGCTTCGTACTTAATGTTTCCCGGAGCGGCGACTGAGACGTACTGAAGAACCCCGACGAGCTGTCCGGATGAAACCAGCGGCAGGCTTATCAGCCCCATGGCGTCGCGGAAGAACGGCTCGCTGTAGAAATCCGAGAACTCAGTCTCCGCCAAAGATCGACTGAAGACCATTTTGCATAGTTTAGCGGCTCGTTCGGCATTTGTTTCCGAGCCCGACTCGAACTTCTGCGTCAGTGGAACGGAGGGAATTTTCCCTAGGACATTGCGCTGCGCCAGGAGTCGGAGTGACGCGCCAGCTTCTTCGTAAGAGTATAACGCCGACAGAGGCGAGCCAAGAACTTCCGTAAGGAATTCGACCGCAGAATCTGCAAGTTCGGCAACTGTACCGCTCGAGAATGCGAGCTGGGCAACACGGTATGCCGTCTCTTTCCTCTTTTCTTCCCACTTCTTTTCGGTGATGTCTTCGCATACTCCCACAAGCGCTATTATCTCTCCGTTAGCATCCTTTATCGAGCTTGTGCTCAGAGAGATGTAGTACTCTGTCCCGTCTCTCTTTCTATTTAGCACCTCTCCTCTCCAGCTCCCTTTCCGGGCGGTCTGCACAAAAATGTCACGAGCCTTGTGATAACCGAAGCTGGGAGAGACGATGGTCCAGAGGCTGCGGCCAGGGAGTTCGCCAAGAGTATACCCGAAAAGTTTCTCCGCGGCACTATTAAGGTACGTCACAAGCCCCTCGGAGTCCGTCAGCGCGATAGCTTCATCCGTGTTTTCAACCGCCGCGCTCAAGACCTGATTGCGGTGCTCCAGCTGCTTCCTTCCGGTAATGTCCCTGTAAGCGGTAATGGCGCCGAGTTTCTTTCCCTCGATGACGATCGGAGCCGAATTCAAGAGTACCTCTCTTCTCTCTCTTTTCTTCGTCACAACCGTCAGCTCTAATTCGCTTGCCAATCCTTGTTCGACCAGTTCGGCATACCTGCCCGCCTTCTCCCTTTCGTCTTGGTCGTAGAGATGTTCTATCGGCTTCACTCTCATTTCCGCAAGGGTGTAGCCGAAGACGTTTTCGAACGCGGGGTTCACATACAGCGGGAATCCCGTCTCGTTGACGATCCTTATCGGATCAGGAACTTTTTCAAGATATACCTGGTATTTGAGGAGCTCGCGATTTGCCGCTTTCAATCCATCTGAACTCCGAACATAATCGGCGAATATCTGGCCGACGTCAACGAGGCTTCCAACGGCGCCGATTACGTACGCGATAGTTAATATCCCAAGGCGTACAGCCGAGAAGCTATCTCCAATATCTCTGGAAAATGCTCCCGCAAGGGTCCCCAGCATTAGCATGAAGAGAGCGACGCTGATCGAGTAATTGAAGAGTGTGGGGAACTTGAGATAATTCCGGCTGACGCCCACGAAGGCGATAAGAAAGAGCACCGCAATGGCAATGTTCAGGGGAGGCAAGTTTCCTGACGAAAGTTTGTTGCCAAGCTCGTATCCCTGCGAGAGGAAGACAACAATGGTCACAACAATGGCGCTGATCACGATGCCGATAATAACATCCAGGAGCGACGACTTTGGTTTCGGGTGGATCCAGACCAGGACGGTACCCACGGCAAGCAGCAGAGCGAGAAGAAAACTCCCTCCCTGCCAGGCGGCCAGCTGAAAATTGAAAGCGTGCTGAACTCCTCCAACATCTCCCAGATCCGCGACTAAAATAGCCGTAACTCTCATGAATCCACCGATCAGGAAAGCGAGTGCGATAAACTCCAGCAGGCGGTCCTTCAAGACAACGTACCTGGAAAAAGCGAAGAGCGATATCGCGACCGATATCATGTTGGTTATGAGTACGGTGTCTAGGAGAATGCGAATGTCAATCGAGACGTGCAAAAGAATCCCGATAACGGCAATAACGATAGAAAGCAGCAAAGCCCCGCCGACACCGACGACTAGAGAGAACAGCCCTCTGTTCTGTTTCATCCTACTCTCCGGTAGAAGGTTCACATATTATGTATTTCTTAATAGTCTCGACCAGTAGCGCCGGGTCTATGGGTTTCGTCAGGTAGTCGTTACATCCGGCGTCAAGCGCGCGTTCCCGATCTCCCAGCATAGCCTGCGCCGTTACCGCGATTACAGGTATGGTACTCGTGGACTTGTTCGATTTCAACGCCACTGCAGTCTCGTACCCGTCCATGTCGGGCATCTTCATATCCAGAAGTATCACTTCGGGATTCCGCTCGACTGCCAACCTTAAAGCTTCCCGACCCGTCTGTGCCTCAATACAATCGAAGTCTTTTCCCAAACGCTGTATCAACCGCCGCATAAGAAGAATGTTGTCGGCGTTGTCATCAGCTATCAGGAAAAGGTGTGGCATCACGACTTGCCCGATTTGAGGATCTTTTGAACAAACTTCATGACCTCCGATGCCCGAGCGCCGGCTTCCTCGCGAGAGGCGGCTTCCGAGATGACTCTTATGATCGGTTCAGTATTAGATTTGCGCAGATGGATCCAATAGTCCGGCGCGTCGATCTTGAGTCCGTCTTCGGTGTTCGTCTTGAACTTCGAATAACTCTTTCTCACCGCTTCGATCACCTTATCGGGATTCCCCTTCCCGATGTCGATCCTCATCTTTACGATTTCAAATTTCGGGAGCGACTCCTTAAGTTCTGAAAGAGTGCCACCGAATTCTAGGAGATGCTGGAGCGTAATGCCGATGCCGACCAGCGCGTCGCGGCCATAATGCACTTCCGGAAGTATGACGCCTCCGCTCCCCTCACCACCGACAACAGCGCCGACACTCTTCATTTTCTTTACCACGTTGATTTCACCGACGGCCGATCTGTGCACTTTGCCATCCAGTTCCTGCGCGATGACATCCACCGCCCGGGTCGTCGATAGATTTACCGCCGCGACGCGCTTCTCCTTCGGGGTTTTCGAGAATATGAATTTCACTGCTTGCGCGACAGTGTATTCTTCGCTGAACGGCTCGCCCTTCTCGGTGATAAGCACAAGCCTGTCGACATCCGGATCGACGACAATCCCGAGGTCCGCTTTTTCGAGCCTTACCCGTTCCATGACGGCGCCGAGATTTTCCGGGATTGGTTCCGGCTTTCTCGGAAATTCACCGGTCGGTTCGCAATTCATCTTAACCAAACTGCAACCCAGCTCGTTAAGAAGCGCTGGCACCACAGTCGCCCCTCCAGCATTCACGCAATCCACGACGACCTTGAAATGCCTCTTTCTGATTGCTTCGACGTCTATCGATTTTATGGCCAGGACTCGTCTTATATGATCGTGCAGAAAGAAATCATTGTGTTCAATTTTCCCAGTAGTGTCAAACGGGGCGTACTTCGGACTCATCTCGGCGTACTTCCAAAGCTCTTTGTTTTCAGCGGCGTCGAGAAAGACTCCCTTCTCGTTTATGAACTTGAGGCCGTTCCATTCCATCGGATTGTGGCTCGCGGTCAC
>JAJYOS010000547.1 GCA_021796055.1 Bacteroidota bacterium | reverse complement strand
GAAGCACATCGGGATTATATCGACGTTCAGTTTCTCATCGGCGGGAGCGAACTAACCGGATGGAAGTCGAGAGACAACTGCGCAGCTGTTCAGACCCCGTACGACAATGAGAGAGACATTGAGTTTTTCTTCGATCCTCCACAGACATACCTCGCGCTTAAGCCGAACATGTTCGCGCTATTCTTTCCCGGCGACGCGCACGCACCAATGATATCGGACGGCGCCGTGCATAAATGCGTCGTGAAGGTCAGGGTCGGATAACGCGGATCCAGGGCGCAGACAAAGGGTAAGAGAGAGTCCTTCTCTTCCGCGTTATCAGAATACTATTCTTCAGTTATCCCCTCCTATGTCTGCACTTTCACACGCGGATTTCACTTAACCCCAACGATTCCCACGGTTCAAACCTTGTCAATAACAGGATTAAGAATCCGTGGGAATCCGCATCGTTCTGTGTTATCTATATGCAGTTTTTTAGCTTCTCTTGCTCAGAAGTATTTTCTCGAGCTCTTCCAGGCTCTTCCCTTTCGTTTCGGGAAGTCTGAATATGACGTAAAAGAGAAGGAGCAGACACATCGCTCCGAATATCGCGAACGCCGCTCCGCCGCCGAGCCTGTCGAGTATTACCGGGAAAGTGAGCGAGACGAGAAAGGTGAATGCCCAAAGCGTGACGATCGCGACGGACATTGCCTTGCTGCGCAGCTTGTTCGGGAAAATTTCCGCGATGACGACCCACGCGACCGGTCCGATGGAGACGGCGAAAGAGGCGATAAACACAAGTATGAACACGAGGATGAGGTAACCTTCAAAATGGTGCATGAAGAAAGCGATCGCGATGACTGTTAGCGAAACGACCATTCCAATCGCACCGACAATGAGAAGAGGCTTCCGCCCCCATCTGTCGATGAGTTTAAGCGACACGATAGTGAACGTCAGGTTGACCGCTCCGACCGCTATTGTTTGCATAAGCGCCGAACTCGTGCCGTTGCCTATCTTCTGGAAGATTATCGGCGCGTAATACATGATAGAATTGATTCCCGTCATCTGCTGGAAGATCGCCAGCAGAACTCCGATCATCAAAAGGGGCCGCAGTTCCTTCGAGAACACCTCGCGGTAAGTCCCCTGTTCTTCGTTATGAACGCTTGCCTCTATGTCGCGCAGCTCGGATGATGCTCTCTCGCTGCCGTTGATCCGGCTGAGAATGCCGAATGCCTCCTCGGTTTTCCCCTTCTGCACGAGCCATCTTGGACTTTCGGGCACGAAGAGGAGTGAAATGAAGAAGAAGAGCGCCGGGAGTCCCATCACCGCCAGCATCCAGCGCCAGTTGTCCGGTCCGACACCGACGAGAAGGTAATTCGAGAAGAAGGCGATCAGGATACCTATCACTATCGCGAGCTGATTGAGGGATACGAGCGCTCCCCTCCTGGCACCCGGCGAGATTTCCGAGATATACATCGGTGAAAGCATTGACGCCGTACCGACGGCGATGCCGCCGAAGAATCTGAACACGATGAACACCGAAAGTTTCCCAGCAAGCGATGACCCTACGGCGGAGATGAAAAACACGAGCGCGGCAACTCTCAGCGTGTTCCTTCTTCCAAAAAGGTCGCCAGGCCTTCCCGACAACGTGACGCCGACGATGCAGCCTACGAGAAGACTGCTCACGGTCCAGCCGAGTCCGACATCACTCAGGTGAAAGAAAGGCTGTATAAACGGAGTGGTACCCGAGATGACCGCGGTATCGAACCCGAACAGCAGTCCTCCGAGCGCGGCAACTACCGATGCCACTATCAAGAATATGTTGGTCTTTTCCTTCATTGTTCTCCCTCTAATTCAAAATAGTATGGCGTTAATTTTTCCTGCGGACATAAGCCTTTATAGTCGCGCATTCCTTGCCTTCACTCTCTCCGTAGGGACGAATCGTGTATTCGCCAATCGCGGCAGGGACAATGAAGGTTTCGGCGTAATGAACTATGAACGGCGTAAACTTGCCTTTCGGGCTTTCGACAACGGCCTCCTTTCCTTCGACAAGATTGAGGACGTTAACAGTTCCATTTGTATTATGTGGGACGGGTTTTGTAAACCAGTGACGGCGCGTTTCGATGAACTCAAAGTCGTGCAGGCCGGTTCGTTCTTCTCTCCAGCCGTCTCCCGACGCAACCGCCTCTACGCGGTTTACCAGATTCTCTCGAGTCCACGAGGTGGTGCGGTTCCATTGAATTACGTTTTTGCCATGCTCAATGTTGATTGGACGCGGTCTTCCGTCGAGGCCGAGCCTTCCCCAGTCCCAGAGTTTGAAAGTGAAGATGTATGGCGTAGCGCTTATCTCGAGCACCATGCTGTCTTTCCCGGAGCAGTGGACAGTGCCTGCAGGTATCAGGAAATGGTCGTGCTTCTTGACGGGCCACTTCTCGACATGTTTTTCGGCGTCGAACATCTTCCCCTTCTCCTGCGCCTCTTCGAGTTCGCTTATCATGAGCGAAGGATTGACGCCGTCCTTCAATCCGAGATAGACGACGGCCCCCGGCTTAGCGTCCATCATGTAATAACTTTCATCCTGAGTGTAGCCCACGCCGAACTTTTCACGGATGTATTCGGTCAACGGATGAACCTGGAGGCTGAGGTTGCCGCCGTCGATCGTGTCGAGATAATCGAAACGGATAGGAAACTCCTCGCCGAAGCGCCTATAGATGTCGCTGCCCAGCAGACTTACCGGATCATGGAACACAAGATTTATCGAAGGTATTTCGATGATAGCATCGCCAATTTTCAGAAGAAGGCTGTTTTCTTCAGGGACGCAGTTGAAGCACCAGGCATAATTATCGACCGATGGATCGAGCCCCAGCCGGCTCTTCATCCATTGGCCACCCCATGGACCGGGGTCGAAAAAAGGAACGACGCTGAAAGGCCGGTTGACTGCTTGCGTCAGCCCTGCAAGCACCGCCTTCCCTTCGACCATCTTAGGATTCTTCCTGTCATTGGTGTCGATAACATAGTCCCACTTCTTCATCAGCTTCTTCTTTAGCCGGTCGCAGACTCTCCAGTCGACGAAATATCCCTGCTTGTACAGAAGCGACCAGTCATCGATGCTTCGGTTATTAACCCCAAGGTTATCGACGAGGTGCTCCCGCATGCGGAGTTGAATTTCCCACCTAGCCATGTCGGAGTAAACAAGGAGATCAAAACTATCGGCAACATGCGAAGCACCGACGCCGATGACGAACACCAGGCCGTTTTCGACCGACTGAATCCTGGCGCGGGCATTTTTTACCCTCTGGGGATCGAAGTAATCTTCTATCTCAAGCTTCGTCATGTGCCCGAAGATCCTATCGTCCGTAACGTCAGGGTAAACCATTTGCCTGATCTTCTCTTCGGGCCACATGCAATCCTTCGAAAGGATGACGAGGTCGGGACTGATTCGTGACACTAGATTAGCGGTTGTCTCATCTTCGAGAACTCCCTGGTAGTATTCGACCATGACGGTTTTTCTCTTTTTGCCGAGCCGGGAAACATCCGCCAAGATCGTGTGCGAAACCTGTTCCCATCCGCGCGCGACAGAGTAGTCGCCTTCTATTTTTATGAACGGAAACTTTGTGAAATTACTCATTATCTGTATGACTGGAAAAACATTCCTCTTGATATGTCTTCTTTTCCGAACAGGGATAACAACTTTCGGCGTGTCGGGCTGGTACTGCGGCGGCTACTGCGGGAAATAACATTCAGTCGCAAATCCTATCCGCGCGCTTTTCTTCTAGACAACAATTTTAATGATTTCAATATTATTATAGTTCCAATTGGCCCTTGAATCAAGAAGATGTTGCCGCGATCCTCCCAATTCAATCCGCGGCTTTAGCTCTGAAAACGCCGCCATACCCCCATTCAGGCCGATCAGCTTTATTGACCGACAAAGCATTCCCTATATATTTGTTTCCAATCACGTCATCCATGCTCCATCTGCCTGCTTCAACCCGCTGAGAACGAATTTGTCGCGCCTAAGACATTTTTGCCACATCAATAAGATGTACCCGAACAGGCGATTTCAAAACTTCACGCTCAACTTTCTTCCGTTATATGTCACACTTCTCTCCGCCCGGGAATTTCCTCCGAAGCCGACAGGCTCTTCGCGCGAAACAAGAATCACCTTGATAGTCCTCGCCAATAATACTCCTGGAAATTTGCCCGCGCGTTTCCCGATGGTCAACATCTTCTTTGCATCATCCCATCTGAATGCTATGTTCGAGTATATTCCCTTCTGATAATCGTTATTGCTGCCCTCATCCTCGTATAGTGAAAACTGTCCATCCTTACCTGCATACACGTACAACGTAATTTCACCATTAGTCTTATCTTCGACATATTGGACATCTGGTCCTGCCGGAATTATCGCTCCTTCGCGCACAAACAACGGTATCTGATCCAGCGGCGCGTTCACCATCAAGTCATGCCCCCCGTCAAAATATTTGCCACTATAGAAGTCGTACCATCCGGTACCCTTCGGTAAATACACATTCTTACTCCTCTCCTCGTATGTCGTGACGGGCGCGACCAGAAGGGCTGGGCCGAACATGTATTCATCGCTGAGGTTTGCGACGCTGCTGTCAGATTGAAAATCCATAACGAGAGCGCGCATTATCGTATAGTTTCGGAAGTAAACCATGCCTGCCAGCGAGTAGATATACGGCATCAACCTGTAACGAAGTTTTGTCACACGAACCATGGCATCGTACTCCGGGTTGTCAACGGGGGCGACATTGATGCAAAGAAGATGTTGACCATCGGGAAACGCGCGGGCAAATTTCCAGGAGTATTATTG
>JAJYOS010000546.1 GCA_021796055.1 Bacteroidota bacterium | reverse complement strand
GGCAATGCAAAATTCCCTTCGCGGGGATATTCGGGAACTAGGTGCCATGCTTGGAAAGGTGCTCATCGAGCAGGAAGGCAGGGGTTTCTTCGATCTCGAGGAACAGCTTCGCCTGCTCACGAAATCACTGCGGTCCGATTACTCCGATAGAACCAAAGCCGAGATCGACAAGCTGATAAACTCTCTTGATATCGGCAAAGCAGGCAAGATAGTCAGGGCGTTCCTCTTTTATTTCCTGCTGAGCAATACCGCGGACGAGGTACACCGTATCAGGAGGCAGCGTGCTCACGCCCTCACCGGCTCGACTCCGCAGAGAGGATCCATTGAAGAGGCCCTTCTCGAACTCGCAGGCAAAGGACGCGGTCTTGATTTCGTGGAACGAATTCTCGACTCGACCACGATAATTCCCGTGTTCACCGCTCATCCGACGGAGGCCACCAGGCAGACGGTGCTGCGCAAGATCCTGAACATAAGCGAGCTTCTTCTGAGACGGGAAATATCAACCTTGACACCGGACGAGCTTGCGGACCTGCGCCGGCAGCTCCACGCGGAAATAACCATGCTCTGGCAGACTAACGAGATCCGCATGAACAGGGTGAGCGTGTACGACGAAATAAGGAGGGGGCTCTTCTTCTTCAGCGAGATCCTTTATGACACTATCCCGATGTTTTACGACAGTCTGAACCGCACAATGCAGAAAGTGTACAACTCGACGAGAATCGCTCCGGTTATCCTGAAATTCGGTTCGTGGGTCGGCGGCGACCGTGATGGTCATCCGTTTGTCACGGCTGAGGTGACGAAGGCCGCGATCGCTCTCCACAAGCGGCATATCATCTCATCGTATCTCAAGGACGCTGAAATTCTGTACGAAGCGATGAGCACCTCGACGAGATTGGTGGGGGCGTCCAAGAAGCTGATCGATTCGGTCCAATCCGACGAGAACAATCTCTCCGATCAAGTCAAAGAAGAGGACCTGAAAGACCAGAGCGAGATTTATCGCGTCAAAGTCTTCCTTATATACCACAAACTGAAGAACACGCTGGAAGAGAAGGGATATCGCTACCACGCCGCGGCGGATTTCGTTCGCGACCTCGAACTAATTTACGACAGCCTGAACGATAACAGGGGCCAGGTTATTGCCGAATCGAGGATACTTCCGCTTATTTATAAGGCAACGACCTTCGGCTTTCATCTCGCTTCTCTGGATATCCGCCAGAACTCGGATGTTCTCCTCAGGGCAGCTTCAGGCTTATTGAAAGCGTCGGAAGTCGAGGATAACTTCGAAAAACTGGAAGAGCCTGAGAAGGTCAGACTCCTGACGCGGGAAATATTGAAGGCAAGGCCGCTGGTAAACTCCAACTTGATGCTGGATCATGATTCTTCTGAGGTTCTCTCCGAATTCGAAGCGTTGGAGTTCGGAAAGGAGTTCGCCGGCGAAGAGACCTGCAACGACTACATCATCAGCATGAGTTCGGCAGTCAGTGACATTCTGATACCCCTCCTGTTCGGCAAAGAATCGGGACTTGTCCGGGCGAAGGACGGAAGGATCGAGCGGTCGAGATTCGACATCCTCCCGCTGTTCGAGACGATAGAAGACCTCCGACACGCGCATAAAGTAATGGGAAACCTTTTCAAAAATCCGGCATACGCCGAACATCTGAAACTCCGTGGCATGACGCAAAAGGTCATGTTAGGATACTCCGACAGCAACAAGGACGGCGGGATTGTAGCTTCGAGTTTCGAACTTATCAAGGCCCAGATTAATCTCAAGAAAGTCTGCGACAAATACGGAGTCATGCTCGTCCTTTTTCACGGCCGCGGCGGCAGTGTGTCCCGCGGAGGCGGCCCCCTCAACCAGGCAATCCTGGCACAGCCGATCGGGACAATCGAAGGGAAGATTAAGATCACCGAACAGGGTGAAATGATTTTTGTGAAATACTCGATGCCGGAAATTGCGCTCCGCAGCATAGAGCTCACTTCTTCGGCGGTGATTCTTTCGACGGCGAGACACAGGTCCGGCGAAAAGAACATATCAGCGAAGTATCTCTCGCTGTTCGAGGAAATCTCGGACACCGCCATGAAGTATTACCGGAGGCTTGTCACGCATCCCGGTTTCGTCGACTATTTCAGGCGAGTCACCCCGATAGATGTCATCGAGCGGATCGAGATCGGTTCCCGGCCGCCTTCACGAGACAACGGGACCGACCTTAAGAATCTACGCGCGATACCGTGGGTCTTTTCATGGACGCAGAATAGACAGCTAATCTCAGGCTGGTTCGGTTTCGGATTCGCGCTCGAAAGAGCGGTGGAAAAAGGGAGCGTGACATGGGAGGACCTTCGCAAAATCTACAATGAATGGGAATTCTTTAAGGCGCTGACAGACAACGTAGAGATGGTTCTCAGCAAGGCGGACATGATTATCGGGCGCGAATACATCAGACTGTCACACGATCGCGGTACGGCAAAGAAGCTGTTCGACATGATAAGTGAAGAGTACGAAAAATCCACCGAGGCTGTCCTGAAAATAACGGGCGAGAAGAATCTTCTCGATTCGAATCCGTCGCTCCAGCGCTCCCTGAAACTTAGAAATGCCTATATAGATCCGATAAGTCTTGTGCAGATAAGATTTCTGCAGGTCTATCGCGAACTGAAATCACAGAACGGCGAACGGCAGGAGATACTTGACCTGCTCAGATCGACGGTCAACGGGATTGCGGCAGGGATGAGAAATACGGGATAAAAAGTCGGATCAGCGCGGCGCGAAATGCCTATTGCGCCGAAACATCTCCCACAGGAAAAGCATAATGACCGGGGTGTACTCGAGAATCAAGACAGGGGTGTAGTCCTTCCATACTCCCGTCTGCTCGTAAGTCAGGATCGTGAAGGCGGTGAGGCTTGACAGACCGACGTATGCAATCCCGCTCGGCCTCGGCACAAGCGGGAGGAGCACCGCGAGCCATCCTACGTACCACGGGTGAACAATGGGGGAGAAAATAAAGAGCAAGAAAATCGACAAATAGATCTTGGTGAGGAGACCTTTTCTACTCAATATCACCGGGAGGTAGGCAGCCGCAAGGAGAATCGCGCAGACTGTCCGCGCCCGCTGGTTATCCCGGATGAACGAGTCGAGTATGTCGAAAACAACGCCGTTGAATGTCCAGTTCTCCGTAAACGTCATCAGCGCCTGAAACGGGTGCCCGGTGAAGGTGTACGGCAGGTAAAAAAGTGCGACAAGCACAACTGGTATCGCGGCAGCTTTCAGTTTGTTGACGGTCCCTTTCTCAATGAAAAAAAGGACCGGTACGACAATAAGGGCGAGAGGTTTTATCAGCATGGACAGCCCCACGAAGATGTACGCGAGGGCCTTCCTGTTGCCCAGATAAAAATATATGGCGAAGATTAGAAAGGTGAATCCGAAACCGTCCACATGTCCGTCGAGAAAAAACTGTATGATCGGAAGTGGACAAAGTGCGTACAGCAGGACATACTTTGGTTCAAGTTTCAAACGTCTGAGCGTCAGAAAGAGACCGAATATCGTCAGAAGATCGAAGATCAGGATGAGTGATTTGATTCCCAGGAAGCTCTCCCCGTCAATCCTGTACGCGACATAGAACAACATTTCGCTCAGCGGGGGATAAATAGTCCTCATGTCCGGGTATGTCACCAGCCTGGGAATCAAGTCTGAATGAAGAGAAGAAAGAGCGGGGTCGTTTGGCGCGTATGCGTAGGGGTTGACGCCGTTCGCCTGCACTTTTCCGTCCCAGACGTACCGGTAGTAGTCGGGAGAGCCGACAGGGTGAACAAAAAGAAAGACGAGCCTGAACAGTATTCCGATTGCAAGTAATCCGTAAAGATATTTTGCCGGGATATCTTCTTTGAGAATGAAGTAGCAGAACGCGACAAAAGTCAGAGAGGCTGAAATTGAAGTAATTGTGTACGCGATGATAACTTCCACGTGCAGCGCCGGCAAAACGAAAAATCCACACAGCGACAACACTATGAGAGCAGAACTAATCTTAAGAAGAACTTTCATGACACGTGCACCTGCTTACCGCAAGTGGAATCGGGGAAGATTCCGATTTGGCTGTCTACACTCATGACACATAAAATATGAAAGACGCGCCTGAAATTCATAAGAACATTCATTTGTTGCCAACGAGCTCCTCTTTTTGTCCTCATCGGTAATTAGCAATGGAAGTCGCTCGGTCATTCTCTGTGCAACGTCTTCTCACTTCAGCCTTTGCCTACGCAAGTATCCCAAAACACGTCTTCCCTTGTAAAGACCGACGTCGTGTAGGCGGTGAGTCAGCCGATTCCAGGAAGGCCCTTCCGCTCTTCGACACTCAATTCCGTTTCCCATCCGTCGTAATCCCCGCCGAGCTCATTCGCAAGGCAATCTAAAGCTCTGTGAATCGAAATAAGCAGTCCGACTTTCAAAACAATTTCCTCGGATGCAAGGCATAGCCACTCTTTCTGCTTTGCGGACTTTGTACACTCGGTCGAAAAACCCAGCGTGGTCAATCGATCCGCTGCGATCATTGCTGCGCTCCGGCTGTCGAAATACAAATAGAATGTGACAGTCTCGCGCGGGTAAGGTCGGTGCTGCTTCTGGAAAGGAGATTTAATACGGCCTGGTTAGGATCAACGGGTCTGAACTCTTCCCTCGGTTTGTCCGGCAATTTGTAGGTCCCCTTCGACTCTCGATGTTTCGTCACCGTTCAACCTCCTCTGTAATCGACTTTGAATCAAACCTATCACGATATTACGGCCTATCCCGCCAGCGTGTAATAAAGTAATACATTCCCCGATTT
>JAJYOS010000545.1 GCA_021796055.1 Bacteroidota bacterium | reverse complement strand
GAGCGTATGCTAACGATGCCAATGTGCTCCTCGGAAATTATCATGGTAATCCGTCGAATCCCGTGACGATACTTCAGGGGATTAAGAACAAGCTCGGGCCGGGCGCGGCAGTCAATTATGCGGCCGGGTACAACCCGCTCGACGACAGAGTGGTTAATCCAACCGTAATCGCTCCACAGTATCTCAGTCCGGGGAAAGGCCATTCGGGTCCCGGTCTCTACGGGGAGTATTTTGACAATCCGCATTACAACGGCGAGCCCGTGCTCAGCAGGGTGGACAGCGTGTTGGATCCATATTGGGGGTGGGGATTCGTTTCGCCTGGGAAGGGCGTCCCCGCGATGGACTTCTCGGTAAGGTGGACCGGGACGGTTACTCCTCCCGCAAGCGGAGACTACGAGCTTGGGCTGACAACCAACGAGGGAGGCAGACTCTTCCTTGACGGGAAGCTGATCGTGGACGATGTGAAGCCTCCCAGAAGAGACATATTCAACTCGAAGCTGGTTCACCTGAAAAGGGGAAGAGAGTACAGAATAAAAATTGAGTATGCCGACAGCGGCAGGTTTGCCGGGATTAGGCTTGAATGGTTCAGGCCGATGAAGCTCCCGAGCCGGCAGAGCCGAATCGAAGGGGCATTGAGAGCGGCGCGCAAATCGGATGTCATCATAGCAGTCGCCGGGATTTCCGCCCAGCTTGAGAGTGAAGAAAACAGCAACATGAGAATGCCGGGATTTGTAGGGGGCGACAGGACGAGACTCGGGCTTCCTTCAGGTGAGGAGGCGTTGCTGAAGGCGCTGTATAAGACCGGCAAACCGTTAGTTCTCGTCCTGGTCGGCGGAAGCGCGCTCGCGGTAAATCGGGCGGAGAAAAACATACCGGCAATCGTCGACGCGTGGTACCCGGGTGAAGAAGGAGGAAACGCGGTGGCAGATGTTCTCTTCGGTGACTACAACCCGGCAGGACGGCTGCCCGTGACATTTTATAAGTCCGTGAAACAGCTCCCGCCCTCGATACCAGGGAGAGTTGAAGAGACGAACCTTTGAGGGGGGATTGCCGCATTGGTACTGCGCCCCATGTCGAAGACCGAGCCGAAGGCACGGCGGGCGCGTGGATTGTCCCGACAGTATATCCTTTTAACCTTATCTCTTCAAATATCCGTGACCCTCTGAACCCCTTCACGTTTACCATCTCGAAGATTACCTCCTTGAAAGACAAAATCTTTTGCTCCTCTCAGATTGTCAAATTTCTTCACCCGGCTTTTAAAGACTCCTAACAGATGGCCGATAGGGCTGAGCGAGATTGGGACGTCACTTAGCGCCTTGAGGTACAGCATACCTCGCATGGGGCTTGCAAAACCAGCGGATCTTCTCTCTCAGCGGTAATTTTGGCAGTCGGCTTAAGGTTGCAAATACTGCAACGCTGTGATCTGGACGAGGGCGGCAAATTAAAACCCGCCGTAATAATAGTAGGCATGAGGTCACCAATTATTGAAGTATCTGGAATATTCGGCGCCCAGTTCTCTTGGCTTTGCTTGCATTTAATCCGCACATTGCAATAACTTCTTATTGTCTATGGAAATTTGTGGAAACTTATGATGTTGAGCGGAATAACATGCCTGGTTTGCGCAGGACGCCGCCTGAAATCGAGTTTCCTTCTTCTTGACTGGCCTCTATTGTTGAAGTTGAGCTGGCAAGCGGGGCGAGGCATCAAGTATTCCGAAATAGGTTTCTGCCGGCTGTGATCCCGGATACTTTCATGTTCATCAGAGTAAGGTGATATATGAGTTTTCATTTAACGCGTCAAAGGTTCAGCTTGTTCATACTTTGCCTAATTCTAGGTGATCCCAGCCTGGGATTCTCCCAAATTCTCTCCGGTACCGTGGTTGATGACGACGGCCTGCCACTCTCCGCCGTTACTGTAACCATTTCGAGATTGAAACTGACAGCTTCAACAGACAATAGTGGGCACTTCCTTCTCCGCGATATTTCCAGGGGTGTGCATACGCTGAGCTTCCGACGAATTGGTTATGACGGTGTGTCGCAAAATGTTACCATCTCTTCGGATAGCACTCATCTCTTTGTAGTCTTGCACAGTAATTTCGTGACGGTCAGTGAGGTCACGGTGACAGCCAAACCTCAGCCATCTGCTATTGACAACTCATCTCAGTCTATTTCGGTTATCCGCAAGAGTAAGCTCCTCCGGAATGTGGCATCGACCGCGGCATCAGAACAAGCAGATCTTCCGGGTGTATCCATAGTCGACGGGGGACCCTTTAGCCAGAAGCCGGTAATCAGGGGACTCGGGAACCAGCGAGTCGTAGTCCTGGAGGATGGTGAGCGACATGATTACCAATCGTGGGACGACGACGACAGCCCGGGGATTGATGTCCTAAGCCTGCAACGTGTCGAAGTTGTGAGGGGTCCGAACAGCGTTCTCTATGGATCTGACGCACTCGGTGGTGTGGTGAACTTCATTCATGATGATGGGCTGTTGGAAGGCTCGAATTCCCCCGGCATGCATGGCGAGGTAGTACTGAACGCTTTCAGCAACAACACAGAAGGTGCTGCACATGTGGCGCTTGCTGGAACGTCCGCGCTTGGGAAATACTATACCGACTTGACGTTTAGGGAAGCTGGTAACACACATACACCGAAGGGTGTTCTCCCAAACTCCGGTGCGACGGAAATGAATTTCGAGGGAGCAATTTCTACTCAAAGGACGTGGGGAAGTCTTTTCCTCGGCTACTCGCGTTTTGATCAGGACAGAGAAATCCTTCTCTTCGGCGACAATGCCGGCTCGGGTTCGCCATATCAGGCTACCGTGCATGATCGGCTATGGCTTTCTTACAAGAGTATTCCGTCCACTGTATACTTCTCGTTTCACGGCGTTCTTCAACAAAATGACGGGGCAGAATACGAGGATGAAGATGACCCGGTTCCGGAGAATCATTTGCGCCTGGGAGCACTGTCTTTGGACGGAAAGTTGTATTACAGTGGGCTCGAAAACAACTCTGCAACTATCGGTGTCTCTACGACCGCTGAACAGGATGCTACACTCGGCCAGGAACCCGTGATCCCTGCCTATCACCAGATGACAACCGCCGCCTTCTTTTTCGATGATTACCGATTGAAGACGGTCGATGTCTCGGTCGGTGCACGGTATGACCACCGCATTTTAGTGACCTCCGACAATGCGATCCTGAATGTCGTTGGTCAGACACGGAACTATGGCGCGTTCACCGGATCGCTGGGGCTATTGTGGCATGCGTTTGATTATACTTCATTCGGAATGGATGTCGGCAGTGGATGGCGCGCCCCGAATGTTGAGGAGCTGTTCATAGACGGTCTGCAGGGGGGAAGCCTGATGTACAAGCAGGGAAACCCATATCTCTTGCCGGAGCAATCTTTCTCCACGGATTTCCTGGCAAGAGTAACCGGCCCATTTCTCAGCGGCGAGGTAGCTGCGTACTATAATCGCATCAGCCACTATATCTATCTCGGTCCAACGGGACAAATTGATTCCACGAGCGGAATCATGAAGTATAGTGAACGCCAGGCAAATGCAACATTAACGGGCATTGACGCCCAGTTTAGTCTGGTGGCTTCTCCGCAGACATTGCTGACCGTTGGTGTGGATTTCCTGGTCGCCAGAAACAACGATGCAGGAACATGGCTCCCTCTTACTCCGGCTAATCGGATTATGTTGGAGCTGAAAAGGATATTTCAATCAACCAGCTCTATCTATCAGCCCTACTGTTCTGCAACAGCAGATATCGTGTTTGATCAGAACGAAGTTGCTCCGTCGGAAACAAGAACGCCTGGATATACGGTATTCGATGTCGGCTTCGGAGGCACGCTCCGTTTGTATAATCATCCAGTGACGGTGGATTGTCGGATTCATAATTCACTCAATCGTGCCTATCACGATAACATAAGTCTTTACAAAGCGTATGCATATGAGCCAGGAATCGGATTCCTGGTGAGCATCAGAGTACCTTTCGTTATTGTGAAATGACTGTCGGCAGCGATCGCAACATTAAAAGGAATTGTTAAAAAATCTTTAATTTATTGCTTGACTTGGTGCTGTTTACCACTTAACTTCTTCGGACATGCGTAATAAGTATATCGGCCAATCGTTTCAAAGCAGACAGTAATTCCAATGAAAAGAATAAGTCCCTCTATTCGTGCAACATCCTTAAGTCAGCACAATACGTCCGTCGTATTTGCCAATATTTTTTATAATGGCCCGATAACCCAGCGGGAAATATCGAGAATTTCCGGACTCAGTTTTACGACTGTCGCTTCGATTGTCTCGGGTCTGGAGAAAAGGGGAGTTGTTGAACACAGCACTGAGTCCTCCACCAACGGCGGACGTCCTTCGGCTATCTATAGACGTAACTCCACGTATCGCTATGTGATAGGAATTGAGGCGCAACACGACAGGTTTCGCCTCATCGTATCGGATCTTGCGGGTCATACGATAAGTCAGAGCACAACCTCGTTCGACAAGCGAATAGGGAAGGAGGGTTTCCTTGAACTTCTTCTCCGGCAAATCCGGGACCAGATCGACATTCATAAGGGCGATACGAATCGATTTCTTGGCGTAGGGATCGGAGTTGGCGGATTGGTTAACCCAAAGGATGACACTGTATCAATCCTTCCTCACCTGCCCAACTGGGGAAGCATCTCGCTGAGGGAATCGGTGGAAAGGGAGTTCCAGCTGAAAGTAAGTATTCAAAACAATTCAGCCGCTGCCGCCCTGGGCGAACTCTGGTATGGCCTGGGTCGTGGGAAGAAAAATTTTCTCTTTAGCTCAAGGAT
>JAJYOS010000011.1 GCA_021796055.1 Bacteroidota bacterium | reverse complement strand
GGGAACTTCCCGGAGGGTTAACCTTGCGAAGGCTCGAAAATCTCAAATTTTGGTGAATTCCACTGCACGAGAAAACCTTCGCAAGGTCAACATGAACTTACACCTTCGGCCCTGCTTTCACGACCTCGGGCGGGCAAACCGATTCGAACTTCTTGAAGTTCTCAACGAAGCGCGACGCCAGCTGCTTGTACTTCTTCATATACTCATCCTTGCTCGGCCAGGAACCGGACGGATCTAATATATTTGCCGGGACACCCTCGCAGGCCGTCGGTACCTGAAAGCCGAACACCGGGTCTGTCGCAAATTTGGATTTCAACAGGGATCCTTCGAGAGCTGCATTCAGCAGTGTGCGAGTATACCCGATGCTGATTCTCTTTCCGACACCGAATGCGCCTCCGATCCAGCCTGTATTGAGAAGCCAGCAGTTCACATCGTGGTTGATGATCTTGCGCTTCAGTATATCTGCATAGAAGTTCGGATGGTGTACCATGAAAGGCGCACCGAAGCACGTGCTGAAAGTCAGCTCGGGTTCCTTCCCCAGTCCGACCTCGGTACCTGCGATCTTAGAAGTGTAGCCCGAGATGAACTGGTAAATTGCCTGGTCCGGACTAAGCTTCGCAATTGGCGGCATGACTCCGGACGCGTCGCAGGTCAGGAGTATTATATTTTTCGGATGTCCGCCCTTCTTTTCAGGCACCGCATTCGCAATATAGTCCAGCGGATAAGAGGCCCGGGTATTTTCCGTGACCGTCTCGTCGTCCAGGTCGATCATCCTCGTGACGTTATCGAAAACGACATTTTCGAGAACAGTACCGAACATCCTGGTGGTCGCATAGATTTCAGGTTCTGCCGATTCCGACAATCGTATAACCTTGGCGTAGCAGCCGCCTTCGTAGTTGAAGACGCCGCCGTCGCTCCAGCCATGTTCGTCGTCTCCTATAAGGCGGCGCTTCGGGTCGGCGGACAGAGTCGTCTTGCCGGTTCCGGAAAGCCCGAAGAAGATCGCAGACTTGCCGTCCTTTCCGATGTTTGCAGAGCTGTGCATTGACATTACACCCTGCAGCGGCATAAGGTAATTCATTATCGTGAACACGGATTTCTTTATCTCGCCGGCATATGCGGTGTTGCCGATTATGCACACGCGCCGGGCGAAGTTGAGCACGATGAAAGTTTCGCTGGCGGTGCCGTCGATCTGGGGAATAGATTTGAACGACGGAACTGCAATGACCGTGAAATCGGGAACGTGCCTGCGATAGTCGTCGTTCGTCTCCGGGAGCAGGAACATGTTTCTGGCAAACATCGCATGCCATGCCTTTTCCGCTATGATACGCACGGGCATCCGGAATTCCTCGTCGGCTCCGACAAAGCAATCCTGGACGAACATATCGCGGCCCTGCATGAACCCAAGGAGCCGGTTGTAGAGTCCGTCGAACTTCTCCGAGCTGAACGGCTTGTTGTACTGACCCCACCAGATGTTCTCTTCAGTCGACGGTTCCCTGACGATATATTTATCGCTCGCTGCCCGGGCTGTGTGTTTGCCGGTAAAAGCGACTATCGGGCCCTGGCGGGTAATGCGTCCTTCACCTCTGAAGGCGATCTCTTCATACAGAGCTTCCGTCGGCAGGTTCCAGTACGACATCCTCAAGTTCGAGATGCCGTGGTTGTCCAGACCGTAATCGCTCTTGAGCGCTTTTGCGTCGCCCTCGGCCGGAGTTTTTATATTCAGAAGATTGTTCATATCCAGTCCCTCAAAAGTTTTCGTTCTCCAATGTAAATCTCTTTCGGTGAGTTGGGATCCAGTGCCCACTTGATTCGTTCGATCCCTTCAGTTACGTCTTTAATCGAACCCGCATAGCTCAGCCTGAGATGACCCTCCATGCCGAACTCCTTACCCGGTACCGTGACAACGAGAGCCTTCTTAAGGAGCAGCTGCGACAATGCGACCGAGCTTCTGTTGTAAGCGCTGAAGTCGGGGAGACAGTAGTAAGTCCCGTCCGGCTTTACGGTCTTCACGCCGTCAAATGCGTTCAGATTCTCCATCATCACGTTCCTGTTGTTCTCCAGCGTAAGACGGAGGCTTTCAACCGCACTCTGCAACCCGGTCAGCGCACCTTCGGCGGCGGCCTGGAGCAGGATCGCAGTGCAGGAGGTGATCTGGCTCTGAACGTTCGTCATTATCTGCGTCAGCTTCCTGTTCGCGATCGTCCACCCGATCCTGAACCCGGTCATCCCGTAAAGCTTCGAAACACCGTTCACAACTATGACATGGGTTGTTTCTATGTCCTTCTTTGTGAACCTGTAAGCCGATGGGGCCCTCTTTCCGTCGAAGACGAGCTTATGATAAATGTCGTCCATGATGATATAGATATCCTTCTTCTCGCAGAACTCCACGAGCTCCGCGAGGAAGTTCTCGGAATACATGACACCGGACGGATTGTTGGGGCTGTTGACGATGATTGCTCTCGTATAGCTGCTCACCGCTTTCATAACGTCTTCCATGCGCGGATAGAAACCGCCGTCCTCCGGCGTTACTATCACAGGGACACCGTATACCATCTTGACCATCTCGGGATAGCTCACCCAATAGGGCGCGAGAATTATAACCTCGTCCTGCGGATTGATTATGGAGTAAAGGATGTTATACACCGACTGTTTGGCCCCGGCAGAAACTATTATGTTCTCCGGCGCGACGATCTTGTCATAATTGTCTTCGGTGTATCTGATTATTGCCTTTTTCAATGAAGGGATCCCGTCCGTCGGTGTATACTTGATATCTGCGGTATTCAATTTCGCGGACGCACCCAGTATGGCGGACAACGGAGCTTTATTTTTGGGTTCACCCGCCCCAAGGTGAATAACTGCCTCGCCTTTTTCCTTCAACAACCTGGCTTCTTCATTCAGCTTAAGTGTCGGCGATTCAGCAATCGAGTTTGCCAGCTGACTTACGCTCATAGTCTTACACAAGCTCCTTTTCGCATTTTTATTGTTGCAGACTGAAATTATGCCGATTCAGGTTCCAACGCAATCTATCTGTAAGCATTCACGAACCTTGGGCGTCGATGCCCGCGACTAAAAGGCGCCGGCCCCGATCAGGACCCAGCTTCCTTCAGTGGTAAATTCACATATATTTGTAAAGGAAAATCTCTGTCGGAATTTCCAGCTACCTACCTTATTCCGTCGAAATCAGCCACGCCAACTTTGACGACCGTGCCGTGATTTCTTTCTGAGACTGCACTCTTCTTGTTCGAAACGGTTTCTGTCCACACTCCATATACACGTCCGTCATATGCCGCGATACCTGTGTAATCGCCTATGAAGACGTCGGCCGGAACGAACGACGAATCGCTGAAAAGATAATTTGCAAACGATCTCCCGCCGTCCGTCGAGCGTGCGAGCACGACCCACGTCCGGACATTACTCGAATCAAGCCGGCGGTCGTAAAAAATAACGTTCACCGCATCGGTCTTTTCATCCACTGCAAGCCACTGCATAAACTGATCGGCTCCGTCGTGAACCGGGTCATCGTTCACCCTGACCGGTGCGGACCAGGACGACCCGCCGTCGGATGAATACGATTCGAACACATCGATATCTCCGTTGCGATAGTCGCTCCAGGTAACGTAAAGTCTCCCTTTACTATCGGAGGCGATTTGTGGAAAGCCGTTCGCGCGATACACATCGCTCGGTTTAAAGAAAGCCGGAGCGGTATTTATAATTTTGCGGTCCTGCGAAAATGATTTTCCCCCGTCAGTCGAGGACTTATACACGATCTCGCTGCCGTTGGTCCAGACAATATGCAAAACACCGTCCGGCGTAACCGTACCGTCGAATCCCTCCACGCCGCCGTTATCATCGCGAGGGAGGCCATGGATGTTACTGATGTCGACGGGCCGCGACCAGGACTCGCCGTCGTCTGTTGACCTCGAAAACAAAATCACAGACTCCGTGAGCCGCCATTCAGTCCAGCCGATATACAGATTTCCGGCAAAGCGACCGCGAGAATTGTCCGCAACGAGGTACGGCTTATCTTCGAAAGGGACTCCAGGCCTGGTTGCCTGCGAGTCGACAGCAATGTACCCTGCCTCCCATCTCTTCCCTCCGTCGAGTGAGCGTCTGACAAAGATGCCGTTTCTGGTTGCGCCATGTCCCCAGTAATCTGCCGTGCCGAGTTTATCGAAAGCTATGCAGGACATAATTGCATGGCCAAGATTATCGTAAACGATCGAAACGTCACCGGACACACGATATCCTTCAACGGCTATGCTGCCGGCATTCGTCCATTGGCCTCCGGAATCGACCGAGTAAACTGCTGAGGCCCTTGTCTGGTAGACAGCGCAAACATGTGATGGATTGTTCATATCGACTGCAACCGAGGGTTCACTGGAATGCCCGACTGGGGTTACCTCGAACTCATGGTAATGATGTGCCTTGGGCAGCAAGGTTTGTCCAACTGCCTGGGGAGTCCTTGAGAACAACAAGGCCACAAATACTGAAAACAGTAAGCGCCTATAAACGACGGCCAACTTCCACTTCCGAACGAATCATTCCTATTGAGTATAAAGACTTTGTGAAATTCCTGCAAGTTATCCGCCGCGAATGTTCCGGTGGGGCGGAGGAGTTTTCAACGTTTATCTTGTTTTTTCGTCTGTTCGGGCGTAAAATGTAAGCCACGAAGTCAACCAAATCACTGGACAAAAAATGAATTTCAAGCACCTCAACCGCTACATTGCCCTTGCCATCTTCTTCATCACGCTGTTCATGTACAGAATGACAGCGCAGTCCTCAGTTGCATTCTGGGATTGCGGGGAATATGCGGCGACGTCGCCCGCGCTGGAAGTCCCGCACCCGCCGGGAGCACCGCTGTTTACCCTCTTCGGAAGAATTGCAATGATGACGCCGTTCGTCCATAACCCCGCCCTGCGGATAAACCTGGTATCCTCTCTTGCAAGCGCGTTCGCGATCATGTTCCTTTACCTCATCGGCGTAAGAGTGATATCGAGATGGAAAGGATTCCCTGCCGACGCCCTGGGGGCGGTGGTCGTTTTCGGCTCCGCGGCTATAGGTGCGTTCACTCTGTCCGTATCCGACACATTCTGGTTCAATGCGGTTGAATCGGGTCTGTTCGCCTCGAGTATGTTTTTTGCCTCGCTGGTACTTTGGCTGGGCATGGTCTGGTTCGAGAAAGCCGAAGAAGCGGGAAGCCAGAAATATCTCCTGCTCGCCGCTTATGCAATGGGACTATCGATCGGAATCCATCAGTTGAGTCTACTCGTTTTCTTTGTGATCGCGGTTTTCATTTACTTCAAGTACTACGAGTTCGAGTGGAAATCATTTCTCAAATTTGCCGTCGTGACCGCCCTCGCGTTCGCAATTATCTATCCCGGCATAGTGAAGTGGATGGCTGAAATTCTCAACGGAGATTTGAAAAGCGGGCCGTTCAACATCACGCACAGTTTCATAATCCAGATGATTCCGCCAGGTTTGGTCATCGCCGCAATCTACGGTGCATACAAGGCTGAGAAAGCAAAACGCTGGATACTCAGCACTTCACTTATGGCCGGCCTGCTAATCGTGCTTGGATATTCGACATACACCCTTGTTTTTGTCCGAGCAAATGCACACCCGCCGATAAATGAAAACAATCCGAGCAACCTCGCGCGTCTTGTCAGCTATTTGAATCGCGACCAATACGGCTCGCAGCCGATCTTCTGGCCCAGGCGTTGGAGCAGCGAGCCACAGTACCAGGCCGGCTACCAGAGGTACTCATCGGACCTGGATTATTTTTTCGGATACCAGCTCAGCCATATGTATCTCCGCTACGTCGGCTGGAATTTTATCGGAAGGGCCGGCGACATCCAGGACGCGCCCATAGCCTTCATCACGTCTGCCAAGGGATGGTATGACGGACGTGCCGGATATCCGTCCAGATATTTTGCCATTCCGCTATTTCTTGCACTCTTCGGTATATGGTATCACTTCAAGGAAGACTGGAAGTTCGGATTGGCATTTCTGACTATGTTCATCATGATGGGGCTTGCCCTGGTGGTCTACTTCAACATGCAGGATCCGCAACCGAGAGAGAGGGATTACTTTTTTGTCGGATCGTTCTTCGTTTTAGCGATGTGGACAGGTGTGGGCGCATCGGGAGTAATTGATCTGATTATGACAAAGATCAAGGAGAAGAGGAGCAAAATGTTGATCGCGGCCGGCACTGCCGCGGTGCTTTTCGCTCTTGTCCCGGTCAACATGTTCGCACAGAACTTGTACACACACAGCCGGCATGGCAACTATGCCCCCTTCGATTATTCATATAATATTCTCCAATCGTGCAAACCAAACGCGATACTTTTCACCAACGGCGACAACGATACATTCCCGCTCTGGTATCTGCAGGAAGGGTTGGGAATAAGAACCGATGTAAGGATAGTCAATCTGAGTCTGGCAAACACCGATTGGTACGACCTGCAGCTGAAAAACGAGACCCCACACGGTGCCGAGAAGGTTCCGATAAGCCTCACGGACGAACAGCTGCAAAATATTCAGCCGGTGGAGTGGAAAACCCAGACGTTCAAGATTCCGGTTCCGAAAGATGTATACAGTGCATTCGGAGTAACAGACACTAGCATAACCAACACCGGCTACATCGAGTACACGATGAAGCCCACGATGCAGGCAGGGAGTGTCGGGGCAGTCAGGGCCCAGGATCTGCTGATGCAGAACATCGTCCAGACAAACGCCTGGAAGCGCCCCGTATATTTCGCGGTGACTGTTGCACCGGGCAACTTCATCGGTCTGAGCTCATATTTACAAATGCAGGGGCTGGCTCTTCAGCTGACGCCCGTCAAGAACACACTGCCTGTGCAAGACTACGCGCTGAACGAGCCGATCATGACGGAGTGTTTCCTGCACACACCGAAGATCGCTCATACCGAGCCACATTACGGGTTCCTTTTCACTAACTTGAACAATCCGAATATCTACTACGACGACAACGTCCGGATGCTGATGTTGAACTACCGTTACGGGTTTATGCGCCTGTCTGAATACTACGCGATGCGGGCAGATACAACTGAGGCGATTGCGGTCCTGGACAGCATGGAGGCCAAACTCCCGATTGAAGTCATACCGATGGATTACAAGATCCTGAGCGATGTAGCAAGACTCTACTTCGCGATGAAGGCAATGCCGCAGTTCCAGAAGTACGCTGCCGTTGTCGAAAAGGGAGCGCGCGCAGCCATCAAGGAAAACCCGAACGATGTTCAGACGTACTACAATCCATATCGAATACTTCTGAATCTTTACCAGGAAGAGAACGACTACCCCAAGGCAATCAATCTCCTGGAAGGGCTCCAGGCGATGTATCCGAACGAGCGTAGCATATCGCAGCAAATCTCGATACTGCGAGAAGAGATGAAGATGCAGGCTTCACCCGATACGGCGATGAAACCGAATACCAAGTAGACGAGCCGCATAAGGCTTTTTTATGGAGCGGTGATGACCACAGGTTGTCACCGCTTTTTTTTGCCGGGCTATATACCCAATGCATGGCGACACCATTTCTCTGAATGACCTGAGGGCCTGACCAGGCCGGCGTTGCATAGATTGGTGTTCGGAAAAAAGACAGGCGAGATAAGCTTTATCCCCAATTGCATAAGTCCCCTCGACGGCGGACACACGCTAGAAAATCGGCGGGCCTACTTAAGGAGAAGCATCTTCTTCGTTTGCGAAAAGCTCCCCGCCTGAAGCCGGTAGAAATAGACACCGCTTGCAAACCTCGACCCGTTGAACTCCACCTCATGAGTTCCCGCAGCCTGCTTTCCTTCGACAAGGGTCGCCACCGCCCTGCCAAGCACATCATATATCTTTAACGTCACGTGACTGTTCATCGACAATTGATAGCTGATGATTGTACTTGGGTTAAAAGGATTGGGATAGTTTTGGAAGAGCGAATATCCGTCGGGAATTGTCGCAATTGCTTGTCTGATGACCGTAATATCGTTGAGCGAGCCGCGCCAGATTCCTCCGCCGTCCATCCCGGCAAACACCTCAGGTCCGAGAATTGCCATTGACTTCACTTTCGGATTAGCGAGCGGGAGTCCGTTGCTTAACGTGTCCCAGCTGGTACCGTTGTTGATCGAAAGATAGACCCCATTCGCAGTTCCACCGAAGAGATAGGTGCCGACAGTCGCGAAAGCGTTTACCGGATTATTGTCCAGACCCGTGATAATCGCGTTCCACAGCTGGCCGCTCGACGTCGACGCATACGGCCCGCCGCTGGTTCCTGCGTACAAGTTCTGCCCGTTTGCAACAATGCAGGTTATCGATAAGTTGGTGAGGGTTCCGTTCGCCGCACTCCATGTCACACCGTTATCGGTAGAGAGGAAAACTCCGCCTCCGTTCGTGGCGACAAAGACTCCCGCACCAGTTGACGCGAATCCGCTTATTGAAAGGTTTGTCAGTCCGCTGTCCGACAACGCCCACGTCGTGCCATTGTCTGTCGAGAGGTAAATGCCGGACCCCGTCCCCGCCATCACTGTGCCTCCAAACGCAGTAAGCGCCGTGAAAGATTTATTCGCCAGGCTATCCACGGCGAGCCATGTCATGCCATTATCCTTCGAGACGAACATTCCATAAGTTGTGCCGGCAAACAAGTAATTCCCGTTTGTCGCCAAAGCGGTAACCTGGTCATTTGTTATTCCATTGCTGGCCGGTGTCCATGTTTGACCGGTGTCCGGTGAAAAGAAAACACCGTTGTTCGTCGCCGCATAGATGACCGGACCGTCAACTGTAAATCCGGCGACGCTGGAGCTGCCTATGCTTGAGTTGATGGCAAGCCAGGTATTCCTATTGTTCGAAAGAAAAACACCGCTTCCCGCCGTGCCGGCAACAACGGTCGTATCTGAGGCGGCAACGGATGTGACAAACGGACTCGTTATCCCGAGATTAATGGCTGTCCAACTAGTGCCGCCGTTGGTCGATGTGAACAAACCGCCTTCAGTGGCAGCGTAGATTCCGGAGGCGGAGACCTCAATGTCCTTAACGACGCTGTCCGATAGACCGGCGCTCTTGTTGGCCCAGTTAGAGTCTGTGTTGTCTGAAACGAAAACTCCATTGTATGTTCCCGCGAATAACTTCCACGTGCCAGACGAGCCCGGATTTATTGCCAAATCAAACACGTAGGCGTTTCTCATTCCATCTGATGTCCAATGTTCACCGTTATCTGTGGAAAAATAAACACCTGCGACGGTGGCGGCAAAGACCGTCGTACTCTCGATGGCAAGTGCGTTTACGCTTGGAAGCCCCGCCCCGTTGTAGTGGGGCAGACTATCGTTGACAGCCTTCCAGCTGACGCCTCTGTCGGTGGAGAAGAAGATCCCCGAACTGAACGTGCCGGCGTACATAGCATTTCCGCTGGCGGCCACGCATTGGACCGAATAACCGATCAGACCGATCTGATTCCAACTAGACCCACCGTCCGTGGACTGATAGAGACCCGATTTAAGCACACTGGCAAAAATCTCACCGCTGTCATTCTGCACGAGGGAAAGAACTTCTCCGGGCAGACTAGAGTGTGACCAACTCGCACCGTAGTCGGTTGATCGGTAGATAGCACCGTCTGCGGTTCCGACAAGAACATCTCCCGACCAAGCGGACGATTGTTTGCCGATCATGATCGCGCTGACGGCTCCAACCGATGCGGCTCCCGAAGGAATCCATTGGAAATTCTGAGTGGACTGCCCGACCGCAACGTCACCGGCGGACAGAGACAGAATTGAGATTGCAAAAATAGTCTTGAACATACTCATCCCGCAGTTCTCCGGGAGAGCGGATGATATCGAAGCAAATGACGCCTTAATTTATTGACCACTTATAAGCGAGTCCGTTCTGAATGACGACCGAATAACAGATTGTCTAACTGCGGCGAAATTATATCATGGGGAGAACAAAGATGCAACACCAAAACGACTGATATGCGACGAGAATCGATCAGGTTTTATCCGCTTATCGACAGCTCATCCGGCCTGACCTTCGGGCACTAACAATCGAGAGCCCGGCATTGAATCTTTTGGGATTGTCCCGCACGAACATCCTGCAAAACCATGACCACTATCACGGTTAAACGGGAAAGGCCAACTTCCGACGCTGAATAGTTCACCGCCGTCCCCACACCATCCAGGCGATGAAACCCACGGCTATCAGCACGGCCACGACCCGCAGGATCTTGGTTACCAGGGCCAGCCTGTCCCATCGTTGTTCTTCTTTCATGTCGAGCACAAGGGCCTCCAAATTGCTTGAGAAACGATTAACGCTCCGGGTTCATTGCAGTGAGCATCGTTAAGCCGGATCGCATTTACAACTTTGTAAACTTACTAAATTCCAGATATTGTTCCCAGCAAACAGACACGCGCAGAAGCCCTCGTAGGAGGAACAGCAGCTACTTTGGGTATCCGACCGTCTGCGATAGTATGATCCGTTGATCGGCGCGCAAATTCATCTCCTTGGCCAGCGCAGCTTTATCGATAGACCCCCGCGCGACGCAAGCAAGTCCAGCGGAAGCGCAGTAGAGATAGACGTTCTGGACGATGCAGCCGCAATCGGCACCCATCCAGAGCGGCTGATCTTCGCTTGCAACTTTCTTCACGCGAGACATATCCGCTACGTACACAAGGTTAACGGGCGCGTTCTTGACAAAGCTCTGAGTCCCCGTCTTGTCACGGACGTCCACCTTCGACAAAAGCTCAAGCGAATGCGTCGGCGGATCATAGACATACAATCCCGTGGCAGTGGCAACATAGATATCGATCTCCTGCCAGTTCATCGCCGACGGTGCGGTGCGATGCCCATCGGGGCGGTTAACACCAAATGCCGCCCAGAGGAGATCGGACATCACTTGCTGCGGGATCGGTTTGTCGGAAAACGAGCGGGAAGTTTTCCTCTCTTTAAATGCCTTCATGAGAGATATTCCCCCGGTTGAGTCCGGAGGCGGCAGTTTGACCGTCTCCTGCGAATTGCCGGGCCAAGGACAGGCGATGACCGCCACAACCAGATAAGCAGACAGTCTCCTCATTGCTTTTTCCCTGATTAAGTGAATGGTAATCCGGTCGAGCCTATTTCTTTGCGGCTAACTCCCTGTATCTGAAACAGCTCATCATATGATCGTTCACCATGCCCGTAGCCTGCATGTGCGCATAGCAAATGGTCGAACCCACAAACTTGAAGCCGCGTGCCTTCAGGTCCTTGCTCATCGCGTCAGATTCCCTGCTCGTCGCGACTATCTCTTTCAGTGAACTGAGCTTGTTGACCTTAGGCTCTTTGCCCACGAACTGCCAGATATATTTGTCGAAACTTCCGAACTCCTCCCGCACTTTTATAAACTGGCGTGCGTTGATCACGGCGGCATTTATCTTCAGCCTGTTCCTGATAATCCCCGCGTCACCGAGAAGGCTTTTTATTTTTCGCGAGTCGAACCGTGCCACTTTCTGCACATCGAAACCGGCGAATGCCTTCCTGAAATTCTCCCGCTTATGCAGTATCGTCGACCAGCTAAGCCCCGCCTGCATCCCTTCCAGAATAAGGAACTCGAAGATGAGTCTGTCTTCGTGCAGTGGGACACCCCATTCCTTGTCGTGATATTCGATCATGAGCGGATCATTCGAAGGCCACGGGCAGCGGACGAGGTTCATCGGATTTCCTCGAACTCGCCCGTCTTCCTGTTCTTCCTGACGTTGTCCCAGTTAAAGCATCTCCCGTTCATCGCTATATAGACGCCGTGAGGTAGTGTTTCCGCGAAGGCGAGCGCGCTTCCAAGATTGAACAGCCCGTCAGAACTTCCGAACTTGTAAGGGATCATCGCACCGGTCAGGATCACGGTCTTGTCCTTGATGGCTCTGCCGAGCATCTGGGCTGTCTGCTCCATGGTATCGGTTCCATGCGTGATAATGATCCTTTCATCCTCACACATGACGCAGTTCTCCAGTATGATCCCCCGGTCCGCGTCGGTCATCTCGAGACTGTCGATCATCATTAAAGTCCTGACATCGACCTCGATCTTGCATCTTCCGAGCTTGAGCATCTCCTGGAGATGAGTGTCCTTGAAATAGAGCTTCCCCGTCAGCTCGTTGTATTCCTTGTCGAAGGTCCCACCCGTCACGAATATTCTGATTGCCATGATGCTCTAATTTAACGACTGTGACCTGAAAGACTCAAACATATTGGTCTCTCGCGGTTAAGCCGGTTTTTCCGAAAGGCTGTGAAATCAGCTGTCCATTCCCAAGGAATTTCAAATCGTTCATTCGGGCGGCAATTTTGACAGATCGATCTTCCTCTTGCCGGGAGGTTTTCTAATCAACGAAGCAGTCTTTCCGCGTGTGGTGGAGAATTTTCGTAAAGGGGTAAAATCTCGGCGATATATTGAAATAAATGGGTATAAGATTGTAACTTATGCCCGGCAGATGAGATTGGGCAGAACTAGTTTCCGCCTTTCTAGACCATTCCCCTGAGCAGGTCTATTGATGTCGTCATTGTTGATGAGTGATGATGTTGAGTCCGAGGCACATCCCGGGCGAAGGACCGTTTGACGAAAATAACCATACAGAGGTAATGATGAAGAGAAGAAAGTATCCGGACCTGTTCTACAATCCCATAAGCATGACCGGCGCAATTATCGCGTCCGTTACATTCGGGGCGATAGTGATCCTGATGGTGATCGACGCGGTATGGAACACGCTCCCGCCTTACTTTGGAATTGTTACATATATACTCTTCCCAAGCGTTCTCATACTCGGACTGATAATAATCCCGGTCGGCGCGCTTCTGGAGAGGAGGCATTTTCAAAGAGCATCGGAAGCGGGCATCCCTCCGATGCCGAAGATCGACTTCAACGACCCGCGTCACCGCAGAGTGTTCTTTATTTTTTCCACCGGCACTCTACTCCTCATGGTATTTACCGCGATTGGGAGCTACCGCGCTTTCGATTTCACTGAGTCGGTAACTTTTTGCGGACAGATCTGCCACAGGGTCATGAAACCCGAGTACACCACCTATTTGCATTCGCCGCATGCCAGGGTGCCTTGCGTTCAGTGTCATGTCGGCCCCGGCGCAAACTGGTATGTAAAATCCAAATTGTCGGGCGCATACCAGGTCTACTCAGTTCTCTTCGACAAATACCCGCGACCGATCCCGACGCCGATCAAGAACCTGCGCCCTGCCAGGGAGACTTGCGAACAGTGTCACTGGCCCCAGTCGTTTGTCGGCGAACGCCGCATTATAAAAGCATTCTACCTCGAGGACTCTTCCAACACTCGTTGGAACCTCGACATGTTGATCAGAATAGGAAAGAGCACCTCAGGAGAAAGCCAGCATCCCCCCGTTCACTGGCATGTCACGCACACGGTCGAATACCTTCCCACCGATTCGTCCTCGCAGACCATACCGTGGGTTCGCGTTGTCGATGCGGACGGGAAGACGCAGACTTTTACGACAAGCGATAACCCGTTCACGCCGGACTCGATCAAACACCTCAGCATCAAGACGATGGACTGCATGGACTGCCACAACCGTCCGACGCACGTAATTAAATCTCCGGGCGATGCGGTGAACGAAGCCATGGCAAGCGGCTCAATCAATCCAACTCTTCCCTGGATCAAACAAACGGCGGTGAACGCGCTGGTCCCTCATTACACAAACACGAAGAACGCCCTGGACAGCATCGGGCTCTTCGTCGATTCCTTCTACCAGACCAGGTATCCCCAAATTGCCTCCCAGCGGAGCTCGGACATCAAAGCGGCGGTCGAGTCACTTCAGTCCATCTACCGGGAAAATTTCTTCCCCTACATGAAAGTTGATTGGAGAGCGTATCCCACCGACATAGGACATCAGGAATATCCGGGCTGTTTCCGGTGCCACGACGGCAATCATAAGAGCGCGGACGGTCAAGTCATCCCCCATAATTGCGAGACCTGTCACGTTATACTCAACCAGGGTGAGAAACCGACTACGAACGTGAGCCTTGACGGCGTCGCGTTTGTCCACCCTCCGGCCGGTATCGGAGATGCCTGGAAAGAAGGCTCCTGCACGGATTGTCACGACGGCACACAGTGAGGCTTCCCCTCCGAATTGATTGACTTTAGACCGCCGGGACGTTCTTAATAAGAGCCGCCCGGCGGTTTCCTTTTCGGCGTCTAAGATTCCGAACGATCCCGCATTCTTGCAGTTCCCCTGCGTATGAGGAAGTACAGCACCATCGCTACGATCGTAGCTGCCACGCCGAGAACCAGACCAGCCTGGAAACTTCGGAAGGAGCTCTGGACGAATTCAGCGAAGAAGTGGCCCACGACAGTGAAAAAAAAGGCCCAGACAAAAGCACCGATTGCATTATAGACCGCAAATGTTCCCGCGCCAACTTCATAGAGACCGAGCGTTATCGGAACAATGTCGCGGATGCCGTAGAAAAATCTCGCGACCAGCATTATGAGGGAGCCGTAATGACGGACGCCGGAGGAGGTCTTCTCAACCCTTTCGCCGAACTTAAGCCTGAGCCAGGACCACTTATGCCAAAGAAGTCTGCCGGCGTAGTAATAAAACGTGTTGGCTATGAACGAGGCTGCAGTTCCTAAAACCACCACTCCGGCGAGGGAAATGGAGCCTGTGTGAGCCAGTGCTACTCCCGCGAACAGACCGATCTCTCCACCCAAAGTAATGCCGATTAAGACTGTCAGATAGCCGTTGTGACTTATGAATTGCTCCATGTTCTAACATACAATACTTAAGGCTAACACTCCATTTCGAAGTCGATTCGCGAAATCCCTTTAGCTTGAAACTCCATGACTCCTTCTTTAGATTGAAAATAATGAATAAAGCTTTTTTGCTGATAGTCCTTTCGGCCGTCACGTTGTGCATCGCCGAGGAGGCAGTGGCACAGAAATCCAGCGCTTTCAGGATTGCAAGGTTGAAATACGACGGTGGCGGAGACTGGTATAATGATCCTCTCGAAGAGCCGACATTGCTCGACTTCGTCAAGTCTCATACAGACATCGATGTCGATCCGAACTATTACTACGTCGATATCATGAGCGACGATATTTTTACTTATCCCTTTCTTTTCATTACGGGGCATGGGAACATCAGGTTTACGGATGAACAGGCAAGCCGGCTCCGCCAATATCTCGAAAATGGCGGCTTCCTTTACGCGGACGACGATTACGGCATGGATGCTGCATTCCGCAGGGAAATTAAGAAAGTGTTTCCGGAAAGGGCTCTCGTGGAGCTCCCCTATTCCTATGGCCTGTATGATTGTGTTTTTGATTTTTCGAACGGCCCGCCGAAGATACAGGACTGGGAGGACGGCAAACCGCCGAAAGCTTACGGAATATTTATCGGCGACCGGCTTGCAGTGTACTACACGACCGAATGTAATCCTTCGGACGGCTGGGATCCTCCCGAGGTTCATGGCGACCCGGAGGCGAAGCGACTGGAGGCACTCGAATTCGGAACAAACATAGTCTACTGGGCACTGACTCACTGAGCAATGCAAGAGTCTTACATGACCAATGGCCCGAATAATCAGATACTGGACTCATTGCGGAGAATCCGGCTTGCCGGCATACTTGCGAAAATCTACGATGGCGGATTTTCATCGCTTGCGGTCCTCGTGGTGTCCGCACTTGCATCCACAATCCTTGAACTGATATTCCAATTCGGCACGGTCGGAAGAGAAATACTATTCTCCGTGTCGTCGTTTGTTTTTCTCCTGACAGTTTTCAAATATGTCGTACCACACGCAATCCGGTACCTAAGTTCCGCCAGGACGGATGAGCTTCTCGAGGCCGCTCTTCGAGTCGGAAAGGGATACCCCGATCTCAAGGATCGTCTCAGGAATGCAGTGGAGCTGATGTCGCCCGGCCAGGGACAATTCAGTTCCGAGGAGTTGTCACAGGCGTACATCGGGCAAATCTTCACAAAGGCTTCGACCCTCGACGTAGGACCCGCACTGAAATACAAAAGTAAAAGCGGGCCGAGGATTTTTTTGGCCTCCTCAATTGCGGCAACTCTCATTACGGTTATCCTCTTCCCTTCCCAGGTACCTTCAGCGTTTGGCAGAGTGGTCAATTTCACCCATAGGTATGCGGCCCCGAAAGCATACATGATCGCCGTAACTCCCGGGGACACCGAGCTCTCACGCGGTGATACGCTGAACGTGGAGGTTGACTTGTCACTCGCGACGGCGACACGTCTCCCATCACATATCACCATCAGCGAGAAATACGCGGGCGAGAAGGAATTCGAAAAGCACCAGGCGAAACAGAGCGGGGACGCCAAGTATTACTTCCAGTTTCCAAACGTGCGAAGCAGCCTGGTGTATTTCATTACTGCAGGAGAACAATCGACGCCCGAATACAATGTGAAGGTCGTGGACCTTCCGATAGTTCAGAGTTTCACCGTTACTCTCGTCTATCCCTCCTACACCGGAAAAGCGCCGGAGATTCTTCAGGACAATATCGGAGATTTCACGGCCCTTGCCGGGACTCGTGCAGAGTACTCGCTGCGCGCGAACAAAGACTTACGTTCGGCGTGGATAGCCTTCGACGACAGCACGAAGGCACGCCTCACACCAAGCGCCAGCAATGCCGCGGGCGCTTTCATCATAAAGCGGACGGCCAAATATGCGATCCGGCTCATCGATACCGACAGCCTTGAGAACCGCGCCCCGATCATCTATTCCATCGAGGCCGTCAGCGACGAGTACCCGACATGCGAGATAACGTCTCCCGGACGGGATGTCGATCTCAGCAGAGATATGCAGCTCCCCCTGAGAATCTCGATCGGAGACGATTACGGATTCACTAAGTTACTTTTGCAGTACAAACTCATAAGTTCAAAATATGCCCCCGCGGAAAAAGATTACCACTCGATAGAGATCCCTCTCCGGTCGAAATCAGCCGGCCAGGAAGACATCGATTACTTCTGGGATCTGACCTCCCTCGGCCTGGTACCCGAGGACGTGATCAGCTATCACGCGCGGGTATATGACAACGACATGGTCAACGGGCCTAAATCGACTGTCAGCCCGGAGTATACTCTCCGTCTCCCGTCGTTGCAGGAAGCTTTCGAGTCAGCGGACAGGGAAAACAGCGATCTTGTCAGGAAGACTGAAGACGCACTCAGCAGCTCGGACAACCTGAAAAACCAGCTCGATAAAATATCGGAGGAGATGAAAACCGCGACGAAGCAGATGAGCTGGGAGCAGGAAAAGAAAATGCAGAACACCCTGCAGAAATACGACAGCCTGCAAAAGAAGATCGAGGCGGTCAAAAAAGAAATCGAAAGCATGACCCGGAAGATGCTCGAGAACAGGTTGGTCTCGCCGCAGACTCTCGAGAAATACCTCGAGCTTCAGAAGGCTCTCCAGGAGATAAATTCGCCGGAATTCCAGGAGGCTCTGAAGAAACTGCAGCAGGCAATCCAATCGCTCAATCCAGATCTTGTCCGTCAGGCGATGCAGAATTTCCAGATGAATGAGGATATGTTGAGAAAAAGCATCGAGCGAACGCTGAGCCTCATCAAGCGCGTCCAGATCGAGCAGAAACTAGACGAGATGCAGAAGCGGGCAGATCAGATGATTGCACATCAGGACAGCCTCCGCAATTCCACAGCGGAGTCGGACTCGACCGACAATAACGCCCGGGCCAGACTCTCCGAAAGCGAAAAGGGAATCCGGAAAGAGCTGTCTCAGACGGAACGAGCGATGTCCGACCTGAAAACGAGAATGAACGAATTCGCAAAGGAGATGCCGACCAAAGAACTCCAAGAAGCCAAACAGACGCTGGACAGTTCCCGGGTCGGGAATAAGATGGATGAAGCCGGCGACGAGTTGTCAAAAGGTAATTTCTCGGGATCGATGAAGGTCCAGAGTCAGATTTCGTCCGCTCTGAATGACTTCAAACGGCAGCTTGCAGAAACGCAGAGATCAATGCTGCAGAATCAACAGCAGGCTACCATAAACGCGCTTCGGAAGACTCAGCAGAACCTGCTTGAAATTTCTAAGGAGCAGGAATCCCTGAGGGATCAGTCCGGGCGTACGATGCCGAACTCGGCCGAATCGAGGTCGCTTGCGGACAAACAGAACGAACTGATGCAGCAGCTCGGCTACAGTGCCCAGCAGATGATGCAGCTGTCGAATAAGAGTTTTGCCGTGACACCGCAGATGGGAAGACAGATAGGAGAAGCCTATTCCCAGATGCAGAAGTCTCTTAACACTCTTCAGAGTCGAAGCGGCGAATCGCCCACACAATCTCAAGGTCAGGCGATGGGCGCCATGAACCAGGCCGTGCTGAGCATCCAGGCCACGCTTCAATCGATGATGCAGGGACAAGGCGGCGGCGGAGGAGGCATGTCGCTGATGCAGCAGCTTGAACAGCTGGCCGGAAACCAGCAGGGACTGAACGCACTCACGGGCCAACTTGGCGAACACGGCGCGCTTTCCATGGAGCAACAGGCCGAGATCGCCAGACTGGCAGTCCAGCAGGAAGCGATCCGCAAATCTCTTGAACAGCTCGCCAGGGAAGCCGCCGGGTCTCAGCAGCAGGACCGCGTGCTTGGAAACCTCGACCAGATCGCGAAGGAAATGAAACCGGTCGTGAGCGACCTGCAGAACAAGAGCATTACCCAGGAGACGATCAGACGCCAGGAGAGAATACTTTCTCATCTGTTGGACGCTTCCCGGTCGATCAGACAGCGCGATTACGACAACAGGCGCGTCACAAAAGCCGGGACCGATGTAATCACCCAGAGCCCCGGTCAACTCCAACTCTCAAACCCGGAGGCGGAGCAGCAACTCCTCAAACTCATCCGGCAAAATTTCCCACCGGAATATCAAGAGGTCATCCTGCGGTACTACCGGCTCCTTCAGAAGACACCCGAGTAGCTTCAGTCGGTTCAGCCGCCGGCAATGCCCGCCCTGGCGTGCACGAAATTAAGAACAATCCTCATTTCGTCGAAAGAAGACTTCGCAGTGTGCGGGGTCGAAATGACCCAGAGGCAAGTCTTGGCAGTGGCTCAGTTTGGATCTAACCGCAACGACGCTCAGGCACAAAGGAGGAAATATATAAATCCCATGGAAAGGCTGTATGC
>JAJYOS010000544.1 GCA_021796055.1 Bacteroidota bacterium | reverse complement strand
TTTCGTATGAGGGGAGCCTCACTTCGGAGGTGCGGTTAAGTCCAACGTGGGAAGACCATCTCCAGCAACTTGGCCGCCATACGAGACATGAATTGAAGCGAAAGACTCAGAAGCTTAAAGAGAATGCAGAGTTTGAGGTAGAGGAGTTCGGACGAAACTCGGATGATGTCAAGATGGCCATGAAAGCTGTGGCTGCACTCCACGGCGAACGCTGGAAGAGTCTTGGATACGGGAATGCGTTTGACGATGAGCAGCAACTTGCTTTTCACACCGAAGTAGCCGAGAAATTTGCGGCGAGAGGATGGTTAAGAATCTTTTTCTTGAAGATCAATGGGACTCGAGTCGCGCTGAACCAGGACTTCCTCTTTCGAAAGCGAGTCTACGTTTATGTTGCCAACGCTCACGCCCCCGAAGAGATCATGAAGTACAGCCCTGGCTATGTCCTCCACTATTTAGTGATGAGACGGGCGATCGAAGAGGGGGCGGATGTGTACGACATGCTGCGGGGGATGCAGACTTACAAAGCCACTGATTTTAAGGCCGTTCAATCCGGGAACAGGCTAATGCGCGCAGTCTCAGCGTACCAATCAACAATGTTACGGTTTAGACTCTTTGTTGCCATGGAGTTTCTTGGGAAAGTACCCGGAAGGCTCAACGATGAATATCATGAATTCAAAAGATATGTCATCACTCAAAATCCGTCCTTTTCTTCGATGCTCAAGTTCATCTCTAAGAAGTTCTTTAGGCTTTGGAACGTAGGTCGTTCATATTTGACCGGGTTCTTTTCAGATTCAAAGCCGCCCACCGAATAGTGAGAGATAAGTTATAGAGGTTTAGTAGTTCGCCACGCGGAACTATTATCTCTTGTTTCCAGTTGATTGATTACAAAACGATTCCAGGTGCAGGGAAGCCCTTGGCTCTATCTGGCTCCGATAGGAAAGCATTCATAGTCGAGCTGCCGCTGAAGCTGGCCCGGTTCTCCGTTTGTTCACTAATTAATGTATTGCCTGAGTAGGAACGATGGAAAATAAAATGGATAGTACGGTTGTTGTCGCGGACGCACAAGTTGAGAGTGGAATCGGGAATTTCTTCTCCAGGTATTCCTGGACGATAAATCCTTTCCTCACGCTTCGGGAGCTTCTGGATCGGATGAGCTCCGAAGTCGATTATTACGAAGATCTTTCTGTCCCTTGGCAACGCGAGGAATCGCTCACAAACCTATACGTATTTGCGTCCGCAATAAGTTGCGCTGTGGACGAATTTATTTTCAGGCGCCGGTGGTACATACAGCCATTAGGCAGACGGTTCCCTACGAGGGCGGGAACAATAGAGGCGGCAGAAAGGGTTCTGAATTTTCCGCACGATGTCTTGACTTCTATCAGATTCAGAAAAGTATGGAAATGGAAAACGATGTGGGATCGCGTTCTCGAGGAGATCTGTGGAGTGATGGCGGATTCCAAAGAGATTAACGCAACCCAAGCGGAAGTAATTAGAATATTGTTGGATAGAATCAAGCACATCAAAGCCCCGGCCAGTCTCTTCGAGGAGCGTACCAAAATCAATGAGGGATACCGTTGTCAGGATTTGACATATCAGGACGTGTTCAGTTTGGGACGAAAATTCTTGGAGGCCTCTCCCGAAAAGGACGCTCGGCTCGTGATCGTGGGGTCACGGACTGCAGGGAACTATCTCTGTCCCATGTTGAAGGTATATCTGAAGCAAAGTGGATTCAACGATGTTTCCTGGATCGCGCTCAGGCCTCGGTTTGGTCTGCACGAGCGCGAAAGGTGGTGGCTTAGGCGCCGGCTTAACGGGGACGTGAACGTGATTCTTCTAGATGATTTCTCCAACACGGGTAATACTTTTCGCATGCTCGAGAAGGTCGTAGTGAGTTTTGGCGTCCCCGCGGCAAAAATTACCATACTAGCGCCGATTCATCCGCATATGCCAGGTGATCTCGCGCCATCGGACAACGCGGTTAGGGTGCTCAAACTTCATTATGATGAACTCTATACCCGGGAGATGCTGAAGCCAGAACGAGCGGAGCAGCTTGTGAAAGAATTGCTGGCCGCTGATGATATCGGCGCGTCATTTCTCGACGAAACACAGGAAGTGCTAGAGATAAATCGCGAGCTGTGGAGCCATTATTCCGAAAGCTACCAGGTGCATCTAAAGAGGGTCTTCGATGTCTCAATTAGAAACAACGACGGCTCAACAGAGGTTAGGAGAGTAATAGGCAAATTTGCGGGGGTCGGCTGGTTCGGTTATCACGCATATTTTGCCGGCGCGGCCCTCCAGGAATTTGTTCCGAAAGTCTACGGACTACGTCGCGGTATTGTATTCATGGAATGGGTTGTCGGCGCATCGCTGAATGGGCGAACTCTATCCGAAAGTAGCATTAAACAAATGTCTTCATACATTGCGGCGCGTACTAACCGGCTGCGTCTTAGCGAGGACCCGCGATCGCAACCTCCGTACCTTGGGTGGGGATGGCTTCACATACTTGGCGTTCTAAGGCTGGTTTACGGCAACGTCTTCGGATATCCGAAAAACCGCGCAATACTTGATCGCTTGAAGAAGAGTCTGGTATATCCACCGACACTTGTCGACGCCCGCATGCGCCCGTCGGAATGGTTGTCTAGGGGCGAAACTATAGTGAAGGTTGATTTTGAACAGCATGCTTTCGGCCCTCCCGAGCTCGATGTTGTTGACCCAGCCTACGATATCGCGGTTACTTCCTTCGAGTTTGAATTGGATCCTGAACAAGAGAACATTTTCATTTTCAATTATTGCCAGGAAAGCGGAGACCAAGAGACTCTCAAGGAAAGGGTAGTCCTATACAAGCTTCTGTACGGGACGGCGGAATCAGGTAGAATGCATCATCGGATAACATTACGGAATAAGGGTGATGATGCGGCATCGCTGAACGCGCGTTTACAACACGGTTGGAATTTTCGCGTTTACGCGATGAACCAGTTATGGGCAGATCGACTGGAATTCAATAGCGCAGGCGCGCCTACGTCTTCCTCACCTATCTTCTTCATGGACCTCGACGGGGTTTTCGATTCGGAAGTACTAGGATTCCCTCATACAACTCCGAGCGGACTGAAAGCTATTGACCTCTTCCGTCGAAAGGGTTATTCAATTGTGCCGAATACCGGCCGAAGCGCCGAGCACATTAAGAACTACTGCAGGAGTTTTGGTTTCGAAGCAGCTCTTGGGGAATACGGAAGTATCCTCTATGACAACCACAAAGGACTGGAGATTCCGCTCGTCGACAAAAAGACATTAGAACAGCTTGACGTATGCAGGACCGCCTTGGGGAAAATTGAAGGTGTTTTCCTTGATCCGGACTATAGATGCGCGATAAGGGCGTATCGTTACACCTCGCAAGGAATCAGCGGTATGGATCCTGTGGAGGCGGAAGGATTGATAAGGGAGGCAGGCCTCAACAGGTTGAAGGTGATTGCCAAAAAGTCTGATACGTACTTTGTGGGAATCGATATCGATAAAGGGAGTGCGGTGAAGTTTTACCTTAACTATTCTCAACGCACGAGTAACGTTACGTTTGCGATGGGCGATTCCGTCGAAGACATCCCGATGTTGGACAGCGTGACACACGCTTACGCTCCGGCGAACTGCTCAAGAGAAATAGTGAATATTGCCCGACAACGCGGATATGAGATCGTCTCCCAAATCCGACAGCGCGGATTGCTGCATGTCGCGGAAATGGTTACCGGTCTCGACTCGCGCATCGGAGATGAAAAGAACCCTCTCCCGTTGAGGCTGGATCCTTTTACGGAACTGATGGTCAAGCTGCTAGATATTTCGGAGTCCACCAGGAATCATAGGCTCCTCCTTCTCCTTGACCGAAAGGGGCTCGGCTTCGGTTATAATCGTGATTAAATCTGGTTATAGATACCGTTAGATTTTATGAACATCTGGAGCAGCGCCGCTGTCGATCTAGATGGGGTCTCTGGTGTCTTTTGCCCATGGTTGCGGCCGTTTTCTAAGGATATCTGAAATCACCCACGCGATTGTCGCGGGTCGGTGTGGTCCAAATCGCACGTTGTAGGGAAGACCGGGGTTCCCATATGCGACATGGATCCTGTACGGACATGAGAACTCTTTGGAAAGGTTTAGCCCGTTCAGCGGCAGGCTGAAGAACTGTTCCATCTCATGCTCCGTAGAGGATGAAGAAAGCAAGTTCAAGGCACTTCGGGCAAGGCGGACGTCGTGAGTTGCCACACCGACAAACCTTGATTTGTCAACCAATCTGGAGACGACGTCGAGATAATTTGTTTTGCAGTTAAGTCGCGGCGCGTCAGGGTCCACCCACTGTCCTTTCACTACTCGAACGTAGAGGCCAAGTTCGATGACTCTTTTCGTGTCATCGAGGCTCCGCAGCCATCTGGAGGGCAGAGTACAACCAAGTTCGGTATAGCTGGGAGTGACTCTTTCCAGGAGTGCAAAGTTTCTTTGGGCGGATGCAAGATCCGTCGATCCGAGGTGAATTCTAATTTTCTTTACGCTTGCGAGCCAGATTAAATCTTTGAACACTTCCGTATCATAATTGAAACAAGCCGGTTTTATGCCGAGAGTGCAATTATATCCCGTATTCAGAATAGTTTCTATCGCCTCAGAATATTGTTTGAACATGATTCTCGGAGAATCGTCAGAGAAGGTCCACGGTTCAATATTAGTATTGATTCCGTTTTCGTCGGCCCATCGGCAGACTAGTAATGCGTCATCGATCGACGGGCCTGCGATGTGGCGCGTGGCGATCTTGTCGACTATTTTCTTTCTGGTTGATCTAAACATGGATATGACACGACTCTA
>JAJYOS010000543.1 GCA_021796055.1 Bacteroidota bacterium | reverse complement strand
TAAATGTCATGAGGATTTCGCTTACGTGATCCCGACATCGCACTCGGTCGGATTGAGCTCATCAACAGCGCGACTCTCTCCAAACGGCGGAACGGCTCGGAGCTTAGAGGGGGAAGAAAGAAACGGGACATGCTTACCGCCCGAAATATTTTCTAAATTGAAAAAAGTGTCGAACGGGGCTTGAATACACTCCACCAGTAGTTATTCAAAGAACCGCGAGATATGTTTCAATTATGAGGCTGCTGCCGGATTGCGGAGTAGAACCGCATTTCCTAATCAACTGAGGCTGGGCCTGGCGGGCTTCCCAATAACCGTAAACATTGAATTGCAAGCCTCCCCTTGCTAACTTATCGGCGAATCCGGGCACCAATTCTATAACGGGAAAAGGCAACATTTCAGGCGGAAATTTTGTTGGGAATTATGCATTGACAGAAGGACTAGCTTATGATCCAACGTGATACGAAAAAAGACTTCCCAATCTTCGGCAATTGGAAATCCAAGGGGAAGCCGCTTATCTACCTCGACAGCGCGGCGACTACTCAGAAGCCACAGGAAGTGATTACGTCGCTAGACGACTATTATGCGAATTACAACGCGAATGTCCACAGGGGAACTTACGAGCTCAGTCAGATTGCGACAGATATGTATGAGGAAGCCCGATCGAAAGTCGCGAGCTTCATAGGCGCGGCGAAACCGGAATCGATTGTTTTCACAAGAAATGCCACCGAATCGCTGAACCTGGTTGCCTATGCCTGGGGTTTGAATAACCTCCATGAGGGGGACGAGGTGATCTTGAGCGACATGGAACATCATAGCAATCTTGTTCCATGGCACATCATTTCCCGGCATACGGGTGCGGTATTAAAATTTATAAGAATGAGTTCCGACTACCGGCTCGATCTCCAGTCTTTGAAGGACAACCTCGGTCCGAAGACGAAGATGGTGTCGGTTGTGCACGTTTCGAACGTTCTCGGGACAATCAACCCGGTGAAAGATATTTGCCGGATGGCGCACGAAGCGGGCGCGCTGGCGATGGTGGACGGGGCGCAGAGCGCTCCTCACATGCCGGTGGACGTCCGGGATATCGGCTGCGATTTTTACGTTCTCAGCGGGCACAAGATGTGTGGCCCCACCGGTATCGGCGCGCTTTACGCGAAGTACGAGCTTCTCGAGAAGATGGAGCCGTTCCTCGGCGGAGGAGAGATGATAAATGAAGTGTTCCCGACGACTTCCAATTACGCGAGGCCGCCGTACAAGTTCGAAGCAGGCACGCCGAATATCGCCGGCGCCGTCGGACTCAAAGCCGCTATCAGCTATCTCGAAAAGATCGGGATGCAGAATGTTGAGGACCATGAGATCGAGCTCGGCGACTACGCCGCCAAGCGCCTCGCTGAGGTCGACGGCATACGCATATTCAGACCCACCACGACTGGAACCGGAGTCATTTCGTTCACGGTAGATGCCGTACACCCGCACGACATATCAACGATACTTGACTCAGAAGGGATCGCGATACGAGCGGGCCATCATTGCGCGCAGCCGCTTATGAGGAAGCTGGAGGTGCAATCGACGGCAAGAGCAAGCTTTTACCTTTACAACGACAAGTCCGATGTTGAAGCGCTTGCCGCAGCGCTCGAGAAGGGAATCTCGATATTCAGACCCAGGAAGAAAGCCGCTCCCGAACAAACAGTTCGGGATGCCAGATAAAACAAAGAATGGATAATCGGCATGTCCTTAAATGATCTATTCACGGAGATTATTCTCGACCATTATCAACATCCTCACAACCACGGGCTTATAACCAACCCGACTTATAGTTCACGCGGTTACAACGAGTCATGCGGTGACGATATTCAGGTCAGCGTCCTCGTGAAGGACGGCGTCATCGTCGACACGAAGTTTTCCGGCGCGGGTTGCTCGATTAGCCAGGCCTCAGCCTCGATAATGACGGACCTCGTAAAAGGGAGGACTATCGAAGAGGCGAAGAAGCTAGCGTCAAGATTTTACGACATGGTAAAGGGAACCGAGGGGGATTACGGCGAGGAGATGGGCGACGCGATTTCGATGCAGGGTGTTTCGAAGTTCCCTGTCAGGGTGAAGTGCGCGACTCTCGGCTGGCACACGCTTGAAGAGGCGTTCGCGAAGGGGGATATTAAGGAATGAAGCCGCTTTTTTTTCCCCGCTGAGGAAGCGAACGCGTGGGAATACCTGATGCAAGTGGTTTCACCGCGCATCGAAGCAATCTGGGGCATATACAAAACACACACATCTTTGTAAAACAGGCCGTTTCTCCCGGAGCTGGAGCTTATAGGTGTCTTATATGGTGCAATCTACAAACAGCTCGCGCCTACAGCGATACCTAATGAGGGTAGTCAAAGAACAGTCTGCTTTGGACGCGATTCCTCGTTGTGAGGTGATGATTAGATTAGAGGCGGATTGTTGCCGGCACAGTTACAGCGTGAGTTCGCGATGAGTGCCGTTAATGATGGTTCGTTTGTAGAGATCGAAAGGGAAAAAAAGAAGGAAGGCCCGTAGGGGCGGCCTCTCAAGACGGAGACGCAACATGTCAATGTATCAAACCTTGACAAGGTTTGCACATAGAGTGTAAATTGTAGCACGATGATCAGGGAAAAAGTCTTGAAAAACCGGGCACTACAGCGGAGCTAGATATGCAGAAGTTGATTTTTTGGGACGTTGATACACAGTACGATTTCATGATGCCCGACGGAAAGCTGTATGTGCAGGGAGCGGAGAGCATAGCGCAGAATCTAAAGGCGCTTACCGAGTACGCAAGAGAAAACGACATTCAGATCTGCGGATCGGTGGACTACCACCTTTCGACCGACGAGGAAATATCTGATCATCCGGATTTCCACGAGACGTTTCCGCTACACTGTGTGCAAGGCACGCCCGGCCAGAAGAAGATTCCCGAGACGAGCCCGATCGATCCACTCTGGATAGATAGCATCAGCTTTGACCGGAGGCTTCTCGAAAAAAAGATTTCAAAGCATGGCGGGGAAATAGTATTTCGTAAACAAAAGTTTGACGTCTTCTCGAATCCCAATGTGCCTGCGGTGCTTGAGATACTTCATTCGACTGACATCGTCGTCTATGGAGTTGCGCTGGATGTCTGCGATGCGCACGCGATCGAGGGATTCCTCCGCATCGGTAAGTACAAAATCTATCTCGTGACAGACGCCGCGAAGGCTATCTATGAGGACAAAGGGCGTGAATTAGTCGAGAACTGGACTGAACGCGGTGTGAGGGTGGTTACCACTGCCGACGTGGTCAGTGGAAAATTGCTCGGAGACGCGGAGAAGGCGGTTTAAGGCGGTTTTTGGAATGAACGCCGCAGCAGGGCTTAGGAGAATTACACGGGCTCTCAACATGACGCGTGACGCGGAACCGGCATTCTTAATAATCTCTGTCGGGAGATATTTCGACGCGGTATCTGTGCCACTCAGTGAAATGTTTTATTAAAGCCAACCTTAACAAGGTTAGAATCGAAAGGGAAAAAATGGATTACCGAATTGAAAAAGACTCACTTGGCGAATTGAAGGTTCCGGTGGATGCCTATTACGGCGTCCAGGTTCAGAGGGCAGTCGAAAACTTTCCAATCAGCGGACTCAAGCCTCACCCGGATTGGGTGAAGGCTACAGTTCTTGTTAAGAAGGCTGCCGCGCTTGTCAATAACAAACTGAAACTGCTCGACAAAAAGAAGACAGATGCAATCGTCAAGGCATGCGACGAGGTGCTGGGCGGGAAATTTGCCGAACAGTTCGTGGTCGATGTCTTCCAGGCTGGAGCCGGCACTTCGCACAACATGAATGCGAATGAAGTCCTCGCAAACCGTGCGATCGAAATCCTGGGCGGCAAGCGTGGCGACTATTCCGTCATCAACCCGAACGACGACGTCAATATGGCACAGTCGACGAACGATCTGATACCAACCGTGATCCGCGTGTCGTCGATTCTGCTCGTCGATAAATTCCTGCCCGTGCTCGCCGAACTTGAAAAATCGTTCTCTAAAAAGGCGAAGGAGTTCGACCACGTTATCAAATCGGGAAGGACGCACCTCCAGGACGCGACGCCGATACGACTCGGTCAGGAATTTTCAGGCTATGCGGCGTGCGTGCACGGCCACATCGACAGGATTAAGCAAATCCGGGAAGATCTGACGCATCTCGGCATTGGCGGGACGGCAGTGGGCACCGGTGTGAACGCCGATCCGAAGTACCGCGAGATGATGCCTAAGCAGCTCGAAGAGCTGACCGGTATCCCCTTCAAGCAGGCGAAGAACTATTTCGAAGCGATGCAGAGTATGGCGGGCGCGGCTTCAATGAGCGGGGCGCTGCGTAACCTGGCGCTCGATATCACAAGGATTGCTAACGACTTGCGCCTCTTGAGCAGCGGTCCAAGGACCGGCCTTGCCGAGATCAAGCTTCCTGCGGTGCAGCCTGGTTCCTCGATCATGCCGGGCAAAGTGAATCCGAGCATACTGGAGATGGTCAACATGGTCTCTTTTCAGGTCATAGGTCTCGACACGACAGTAGCTTACGCGACGCAGGCCGGCCAGCTTGAGTTGAACGTTATGATGCCGGTGATCGGCTTCAACATTACTTTTGCGCTCGAGATATACAGGAATGCCCTTCACGTGCTTCGCGTAAAGTGCGTGGACGGCATCGAAGCGGACGAGGAAGTGTGCAGAGAGTTCGCGGAGAAGAGCGTCAGCATCGTTACGGCATTAACCCCGCATATAGGTTACCTGAAGGCTGCGGAAGTCGTTAAAGAAGCGGTGAAAAACGACAAGACTGTACGCGAAGTCCTTCTCGAGAAGAATATCGTCGATAAGAGACTCCTTGATGATA
>JAJYOS010000542.1:3486-4872 GCA_021796055.1 Bacteroidota bacterium | reverse complement strand
TTCATATAGACGCACTTCCCCAGATCACAGGCGCGCAGGTCGTCACAAGCAAAATAGACCATTGGTGGCCGGGTCCGATTTATTCCGCCACGGTTACGGCCGGCGTGTCAGATCCGGACGGCCAGTTGGATATAATCGACTCGACGGTGCAAGTGCAGGTGGACTCTCTCTCCTTCCTTCTGACCCGCACTACGGGAAGTAATTATCAGGTAGTCATCGATGCCTCTCAGCTTCCGAACCAGGACCTCCAATGGCTTGTAGGAAAAGAGTTCACTATCTCCGCGGCCGACCACGAGAACGGCAGGGGAGAGAGCGGACCCTTCTATGTCTCGCGCATCATCGAGCCGGAAGCTGTCCCTACCTCCCCGACCAGTCTCCAGTCTTCGACTCCGTCACCTGTGTTTGAATGGAATCCGCCAACCATCTCTTACGATTATACTTATCAACTGCAGATCGTTCATATCGACACGAGCACGGGCATCCAGACGGTCGCGTGGTCTCAGGCCGGCCTGAGCTCAACATATGTTTCATTCAATTACCCGGGGTCTCTCGGATCGGGAACATATTTCTGGACCGTAACCGTATTCGACGACTACGGTAACAGCTCCCGGTCGAAAGAGGCATCTTTCGTGGTGCCATAAAGAGGAGATAATGCCGGAACAACAGAGAGATAATTTCGCCGTTCTTTACGAGATCGCCCAGCGGATAAACTCAATTCTTGATGAGGGGGAATTGCTGGAGCAGGTACTCGAGACGGCCATGGCGCATCTCGATGCCGAGAGAGGGTACATCGTGATGATCAACCCATCCGACCAGCGTGGGTTCAGCGTCGTTGTTTCGAAAAATTTCAGCACGCCTAAGGACGCCGACGAATCGGCTGCGTCCTCGTCTGTAATGAACAAGGTGTTCACCACCGGAGAACCGGTACTCGCCTTCGACGCTCTCAACGACGAGAGATTCGAGGCTTCGAGAAGCATAGTCGCCCAACAGATACTTTCGATCATCTGCGTACCGCTCCGGTTGCAGGACCAAACCCTGGGTGCGATCTATCTTGACAGCACCAAGTCGCGTGGCAAATTCAACAACGAGACACTGAAGTTCCTGGCGGTATTCGGGAATCTTGCCGCAGTTGCGGTTGAAAACGCCCACCGGTACGACAGGCTCAAGGCCGAAAACGTGCGGCTTCAGAACGAAGTTAGAAGCACGAACTTGTTTCCGGGGATAATCGGGAAGAGTAAACCCTGGACTGCGGCGCTGGACCTGGTTCAACGCGTCGTCGATACAGATGTATCCGTTCTGATTACCGGTGAGAGCGGGACAGGCAAAGAACTGATTGCGCGAGCTATCCACAGCCAGGGCAAGCGGAGGGATATGTCATTCATGGCA
>JAJYOS010000542.1:0-3476 GCA_021796055.1 Bacteroidota bacterium | reverse complement strand
AACTGCTCCGCGATACCTGAACAACTTCTCGAGAGCGAGCTGTTCGGTTACAGGAAAGGCGCCTTCACCGGAGCGAACGCGGATAAGAAGGGCCTCGTGGAATACGCCGACGGCGGGACGCTTTTCCTGGATGAAGTGGGCGACCTCCCCCCCGTGCTCCAGGCGAAATTTCTCAGGGTTTTGCAGGAAAGAGAAATCAGGAGACTGGGTGACCATGAAAGCAAGAAAGTAAATGTGAGATTGATATCCGCCACTAACAGGAATCTCCAGGAGGAAATCAAGGAGGGGAGATTTAGGGAAGACCTGTTTTTCAGGCTCAATATAGTGGAGATCCACCTCCCCCCGCTTCGTGACAGGCCTGAGGATATCCCGGTCCTTGCGAACCACTTCATGAAGAGTGCATGTGAGACGCACGGGCGGAATGTAAGGAAGATCGCCTCCGGTGCGATGTCGAAACTACTGAAACATCCTTGGTACGGAAACGTTCGCGAGCTTCAGAATGTGGTCGAGCGTGCCGTGGTGCTCTCGAGAGGCGATGAGGTTGCCGAGGAGGATCTGAAACTGGAACAGTATTCTGAAGATGGCTTAGTACAGTCGGGCCTCACGCTCGAGGAATTCGAGAGGAAACTTGTGGAGAAGACCCTTGGCGAGACCGGCGGCAACCGGACCCGCACAGCGGAGAAGCTCGGAGTCTCGCTCCGGTGGCTGCAGTACAGGCTGAAGGAATGGGGCGGTGACTCAAGATAGCTTCACGATACTCGAACTGATCAGCCAGAGCCCGACCACAAGCGTTTACAAGGCTCACCAGAACGTCCTGGACAGGATCGTTTTGCTGAAGGTTCTTCATAAACACCTGCTGCGGGACAGAGATCTCATCGCGAGGTTTACACGGGAAGCCAAAGCGTGTGCCATACTGAAGTCGGATAACATAGTGCAGGTCTACGATCTTACCGATGTAGACGGCGCGCCGGCTATAGTCATGGAATATGTCGAGGGGAAGTCCCTCGAGGATCTTCTCGTTGACGCCGGCGTTCGTTCTGAAGAGCTCCTTCTGAAGGTCGCCACGTCTGTGCTCCGGGCGCTCTCCTTCGCGCATGAAAGCGGTGTTACGCACCGTGATATCAAGCCCGGCAATATACTGGTGTCGGAGAGCGGCGCAATTAAAGTCACAGATTTCGGCCTTGCCGCAGTAGCCGACGCCCCTTCTCTCACGATGGAAGGGAGCCTGATCGGCACGCCTGCTTACATGTCTCCCGAACAGGCGAGGGGCGAAGCGGTCGACAACAGGACAGACCTTTTCTCGCTTGGTGTTACGCTCGTGGAAGTCCTGACAGGCGACAAGATACTCGCTGGAAGGTCATACGCTGAATGCATCAACAAGATTCAGTCTTTCGACCTGGAGTCGATACAGTATCTAGCTCCACGCTGTTCCCCGCATGTGTATGAATTCTTGAAGAAGCTCCTTGCTCCCGATAGAAATGACAGGTTTCCCTCCGCCGGTGTGGCGCTTGAATTTCTCGGACCGGGCGCGGTCGGTGCGGAGATCAAACCGGAGTCACCCACGCGCCGTTCCGGCAGGACAAGAAATGTTTTGCTCGCGGGTGCTGTTGCTGCTGTTCTAATCCTCCTGGTCGGACTGTCGTTTGTCTTCAAACACCCGTCGCAGAAAAACGCGGGTATTCTTCCTGACTCCACTGCTGCTGTTGGAATGGAGCGCGCGGCTGTGAGAGAATCCGGACCGGCCGAAAAGAAGTCTTCCCCGGCTGAAAAAGACAGTAGGGAGAAAGATGGAATTAAATCTGCCGGCGACGTTGCGGCCGCTAAAAAGGATTCCATGCGGATTTCCCCGGCAGCTGGTGAAGGCGCGGCGTCCGCCCGTGTGGGAAGCGACTCTGGTTATATATCGATTCACTGCACGCCCTGGGGAAAGATATTTATCGACAACGAATATGCGGGGACTACCCCGATCGCCGGATCAGTGAAAATGTCGGTTGGAACGCATACGATCACTTTCAACAATCCCAATTTCGCACCAGTTGTAAAACAAGTCGACGTGCGGAGGAATTTGCTGGCAACTGTGGAGGCGAATTTCTTGGCGAATTCCGGTTATCTTATAGTCAGCGTCGAGCCATGGGGAATCGTTTACGTTGACGACCAGTTCCGCGAGACGACTCCTTCTGTGGAACCAATTGTTGTCTCTGCCGGGACGCGGAAAATACGAATTCACAACCCAAACTTTCAGGACATTGTCAAGACTTTGACAGTGAATCCTGGCGACACGTTGAGGTTGAATTTCAGCTTTCTCAACGGGGATGGTAAGTAGTGGCACGATCGTTGCAGAATATATACATATCAGACATGAACTGGCACAAGAACAAATATTGGTTTAAAGCGGTTCTTGCGGTGTTTGCCCTCGCCGGAATGCTGCAAGCTACTGCATCTGCAGAAGTTAGCAGCATCCCCCCTATGCCGTACCCAAGAGTGGGCATGTGCTCCGCCAGAATTGAAGACAGGATATATCTCATAGGCGGTGCGCAGGGTTTGCAGGGGAGGAGCATCGGGAATCTGAGGGGAACTTCGACCGTCCAGGCATTCAATTTTGAGACAATGACATGGGAGACGAATATTGCTCCCTTGGAGACTCCGAGAGTCTACGCATCTGCCGTCGCGCTTGGTGATTCAATTTACGTGATGGGTGGCGCGGACAGTCTCGGAAATGTGCTGAGCTCCGTCGAAGTGTACGACCCGTCGGCAAACAAATGGCATTATACCACGAGCATGAAACTTGCCCGAAAGGGTGCAGCCGCCGTGGCATTTGACAGCCACATACTCGTCTTCGGCGGGGGCGGGGCGATGGGAAGTCCTTATAGTGAAGTCGAAGCTTACTCGGTTGAAAGTGGGGACTGGAAAGTCACTTACCCGATGGCCCTCGCGAGAGCATATCACAAAGTCTTTCGCGTAAATGGGTCCGTCTACATATTCGGCGGGAACAGCGGCAGTTTCGGCCTTGTTAACGTGATTGAAAGGTATGTGCCGACAATCGGGACCGTCGAGATTGCGGTCACACTGAGGTCGCCGAGAATGCTCTTTGGAGTCGCTGAGAAGAACGATTCTGTTTTCGTGATATCCGGGCTGAATGGAACGGGCAATCCCGATATGCGTATAGAAATGCTTGATTTTCATGAGCAGGGGGCGGAACATGATACCGTCCTTTCACAGACGCTTAGCTCTCCAAGGATAGGATTCGTCGCGGCAATTGGGAGTGACGGCCAGGTTTACCTTTTCGGCGGTGTTTCTCCGGATTACCTGAACGGGCAAGTGGCAATCTCCGATGTTGCTCAGCTCAGCGACATTACTCCTGTCAATGAAGTTCGGAGCACAATCCCCACCGGTTACACGCTTGACCAGAATTATCCGAACCCTTTCAATCCAACGACCAATATACGGTTTGACGTCCCTTCTCCCGGGAGAAGGGA
>JAJYOS010000541.1 GCA_021796055.1 Bacteroidota bacterium | reverse complement strand
GTAATGCCCGGGTTGTACTTCCTGACGGCTGCCAGCAGGTTTTTCGTGGTTTCATGATTTCCGAGGAAATACAGCCGCTTGTCTTTTGCCTTCGTAACTCCTCCGATGTGGAAGACGTAGTCGGCTCCTTCTACCGCGCGGCGGAGAGTATCGACGTCACCGTAATCCGCATTCACGAATTCAACCGGCAGGCCTTCGATGTATTCTATCTTTGTGGACTTCCTTATGAGACAGGATACCTTGTAGTCGCGCGCTACCAGTTTCTCGACAAGGTGGCTGCCGATGAATCCTGTCGAACCGGTGACGAGAGCCTTCATCTTGTATAATCCTTTTTGATTCTTAATTTAATCAAGATGGCCCCGGCAAAAAATGGAATATGAATTACGGCTCGTCGATGCGCGCTGCGGGCTCGCCCGGGCAATAATTGAAACCATTGGCGACGGAGATTATATTGAAATACTAACCCTAATATGAATGATGGAGAATCAGATGTCAGAAGATCCGGTAAACAGTAATCCTGTGACCACTATCGATAATCTATCGAACTTCAATGACAGGACCGTGACGATCCGCGGCTGGGTTTACAACAAGAGATCGAGCGGCAAAATACATTTCATACTCGTACGCGACGGCTCAGGAGTCTCGCAGTGCGTAGTCGTAAAGAGCCAGGTTAGTCCTGAAGTGTTCGGCACCTTCGACACGATGACCCAGGAGAGCTCGCTGACCGTAACCGGAAAAGTCCATAAGGATGACCGCGCACCGGGAGGATACGAGCTGCAGGTCGAGGATTTGAAGGTTATCCATATCGCGAAAGACTACCCGATAACTCCGAAGGATCATGGTACGGAGTTCCTCATGGACCACCGGCATCTCTGGCTCAGATCTTCGAGACAGCATGCGATACTCAGGGTCAGGCACCGGATCATCAAAGCTGTGCGGGAATTCTTCGATAACAGGGGTTTCACTCTTGTCGATTCTCCGATACTTACACCGGCTTCCGTCGAGGGGACCAGTACACTTTTCGAAACCGAGTATTTCGATCTCGGCAAGGCTTATCTCACTCAAAGCGGCCAGCTCTACGCAGAAGCAGCTGCGATGGCGTTGGGAAAGGTTTACTGCTTCGGTCCGACGTTCAGGGCGGAGAAATCGAAAACGAGGAGACACCTTACCGAGTTCTGGATGGTCGAGCCGGAGGTTGCGTGGGCGGATTTGAATGACAATATGGGGCTTGCGGAGGAATTTATCGAACATGTCGTGCAGACTGTCCTTGCCGACTCGGCCGAGGAACTCAAGGTTCTGGAGCGGGACGTGACAAAGCTTCAGCCCGTCAGGCGCCCGTTTCCGCGGCTGCACTACGACGAGGCGGTAGAGATCCTGAAGAAAAACGGGGTGGAATTCCAATACGGGAACGACCTTGGAGCTGCCGACGAGACAATCATCTCGCAGCAGTACGATCGTCCTGTTATGGTACACCACTATCCGGCGGCGTGCAAGGCTTTTTATATGAAACGCGACCCGGAAAGGCCGGATCTGACGCTTTCCGTCGACGTCCTGGCCTCGGAAGGGTACGGAGAAATTATCGGAGGAAGCCAGCGTGAAGACGACTATGACACTCTTCTGAAGAGACTTGAGGAGTTCAAGCTTCCGAGGGAACCGTTTGAGTGGTACCTGGATTTGAGGAAATACGGAAGCGTTCCTCATTCCGGCTTCGGTCTGGGTATTGAGAGGACCGTTGCGTGGATATGCGGCCTGGACCACGTGAGGGAAACTATCCCATTCCCGAGGATGATCTACAGGAACACCCCGTAACTGATTCGTGACTAAATGCGGGGCGGACAAGATCCGGGGGAAATTTCTTTGGAGCGGTTCTTTGAACTGTTTGGCCTGAAGATGAATTAACCACAATGAGCACCGAGGCTTGACACAAAGGTCACATAGAAAAAGGAACGGGTTATTTCTTGTTTTGTGATCTTTGTGAAAACGAGCAACGAATCACGAGGTTAGCGACAGCGGATTAGACCGTGGAGGTTAAATGCTATCTGTAACGGATCTGAGGAAGACATACGGAAGTACAAAGGCGCTCGACGGAGTCACCTTCGAGGTGAAACCCGGCGAGATATTCGGCTTGCTCGGCCCGAACGGGGCCGGGAAGACCACAACGATCAGGATCTCACTCGGTATTATCGATGCCGATTCCGGCATCGTCCGTTTCAACGGGCAGGAATTGTCTGTCGGCATGAAAGACCACCTAGCCTATCTGCCGGAAGAAAGAGGACTCTACAGGAAGAGCAAAGTAATCGATGTGCTCGTCTATTTCGGCGGCCTGAGAAACATTCCTCCGCAGGAGGCAAGGAAACGCGCCACCGAGTGGCTCCGGAAATTCGAACTTGCCGGCGTCGCGAACCATAAAGTGGACGAGCTCTCGAAGGGTATGCAGCAGAAAGTCCAGTTCATCTCCTGCCTTCTCCACGAGCCCGAACTGCTTATACTCGATGAACCTTTTTCCGGCCTCGACCCCGTCAACCAGATAGTCATGAAAGACATGATCAGGGATATGAAGATGAAAGGTAAAACCATCGTCTTCTCGACCCACCAAATGGAGCAGGCGGAGAGACTCTGCGACCGCATTTGTCTCATCAATAAGGGACGTGTCGTGCTTTACGGCGAGCTTGGGGAGGTTAAAAGAAAATACGGCAACGACAACATCCACATGGAGTTCGAGGGGGATTCATCGAGGCTGAAAGATCTGGACCGGATCGCTTCGATGGACCTATACGAGAATTATGCAGAAGTCAGGACCAAGCCGGGTGTGAGCCGGCATGACTTCCTGAAGCAGGCTGTTTCGCTTGTCGACGTGACGAAATTTTCCGTCGAAGAGGCATCGCTCAATACCATATTCATCGATGCAGTGAAGACGGACAAAACCGGAGGCGAAAATGTCGCTTAAGAAATCGCTTGTCGTCGCGCGCTGGGAATTCATGGAGAAAGTCAAGACAAAGGCTTTCCTTATCTCGCTCATCCTTATGCCTGTTTTCATGATTGTGATGTCCGTTGTCCCCTCTCTCCTTATGAACAAGGCCGACACATCCACCGTCAATATCGGGATCATCGACAGCAGCGGCGAGGTTGCGCCGGTCCTGGATTCAGGTCTTATGGAAAAGTACAAACTGCCGGACGGTCGTCCCAACTACAATGTCGTCGTCATCCCTCTGGGCGACAGTGCCCGCGCGGCGGCTAATCAGATGGTGCTGAGAAACGAGCTCTCGTCGTATCTCGTCGTCGATTCCAACATACAAAAGTCACGAAGTTTCCAATTCGTGTCCGAGAACGTATCGAACTTCAAAGATATAACGAGGCTTCAGTCTGCGGTGAAAGACATACTCTTGTCAAACTTGCTTCGCGAGAGCGGAGTCAATCCTGTTATCGTAAAAGAAGTGACAAAGCCGGTCAGCCTCGAGACGGTGAGATTGTCGAAGGAAGGGAAGGAAGAGAAAACCGCAGCCCTGTCGGGCTTCATCCTCGGTTATATTTTCATAATTATACTGGCACTGTTCGTGCTGACTTCCGGACAGCTCCTCGTCAGAAGTGTGGTCGAAGAAAAATCAAACAGGATTGTCGAAGTTTTGCTTTCTTCCACGACGGCGGATGAGATCATGACGGGGAAGATCCTCGGCCTCAGCCTCCTCGGATTGACGCAGCTGGCCGTGTGGGCGTTGATTGCATTGGCATTTGCCGGACAGCTTGCGGCTTTCATAACTATTCCCGACAGCATCTGGTGGGAAGGAGTCTTCTTCATACTCGGTTTCCTTTTCTATTCCTCGATTTTCGTGATGGCGGGCGCGCCCGTCACCACCGAGCAGGAGGCGCAGCAGGCAACCACCTATGTCTCGATGCTGCTGTTCCTCCCGATTGTCCTGGCGTCGCTGGTTGCACAAAACCCGGGCGCAGGTTATCTGAAGATACTCACTCTGATCCCGCTTCTAACGCCGACGATGATGGCATTCAGGATTCCAATACAAACGCCCGATCTTTGGGAGTTGCTTGCGGGGACAGCGATACTGCTCGGCTCGACATATTTTTGTATGATAGCGGCCGGGAGAATATTCAAGATTGGTATGCTGGTCTACGGTAAGCGACCGACTTTCAAGGAGTTGATGCGCTGGGCCACCAGAAAGATGTGATACCTGAGCCGGATCAGGTAGGGGGCGGAGATGAACCCGGTCTTTATGGGGTCGTTGCTTGTTTAAAGCCGAAGGGCTAAATTTAATGCCCTGATGACAAATTGGGCATCGGGAAACGCTTTAAAAGGAGACGTTTGAAGAAGATACTCATTGCAATCGACGGCCCCGCAGGCTCCGGAAAGAGCACGACAGCTAAGCTCGTGGCACGGAGACTCGGGTATGTGTACATCGACACAGGGGCCATGTATCGTGCAATGACTCTCAAAGTTTTGAACTCAAACGTCGACCCGGCGGACGAAACGGGCGTTGTCGCGCTGGCCCGCCGGACAACAATATCGCTTGTCGAAGGGGGAGACCTCAGGGTTTTCCTCGACGGAGTCGATGTCACCGAAGCAATAAGATCGGAGGAGGTCACTAATAACGCGAGCCTCGTCAGCTCTTACCCGGCCGTGAGGGAATTAATGGTCGCTAAGCAGCGCGAGATCGGTTCGGAGAAGGGATGTGTCATCGACGGCAGGGACATCGGGACGGTCGTGTTCCCGGACGCGGATTTGAAATTTTATATGGTCGCCGACATAATGGAACGGGCACGCCGAAGGCAGGAAGAGCTTTCCGGCAGCGGCGAAGAACTTCCGATCGTGCAGGTCGTCAGAGAACTCGCTGAAAGAGATCGTAAGGACTCCATAAAGACCGGGTTC
>JAJYOS010000540.1 GCA_021796055.1 Bacteroidota bacterium | reverse complement strand
AAGAAAACAAACCCTTGATTCCCGAAAAGGTCTATAAGAAAGTGCAACAGCTACGACAAGAGATCATCGAAAGAAAGATTGAAGTTCCGAACGAGTAAACGCTGACCCAATGCCTTACGCGGTAGAGCTTCTTAACATCACGAAGCGATTCGCTCGCACGGTCGCCAACGATGAAGTTACGCTGAAGGTGCAGTCCGGGACCATCCACGCCCTCGTGGGCGAGAACGGCGCGGGTAAAACCACCCTGATGGAGACTTTGTACGGGCTATACCAGCCCGACGCAGGCATAATTAGGATTCACGAAAAAGAAGTCTCCATAAAATCTCCGCACGATTCGATACGTAATGGGATAGGCATGGTCCATCAGCATTTCATGCTGGTCGGGCCGATGACAGTGCTGGAGAATATCGTCCTCGGGGCCGAGACAACACGTTATTCCCTCCTCGACCTCAAGAAGACCACCGCCGAAATTTCTGAGCTTGGCGGAAGGTTCTCTCTCACGGTTCCCCTGAACGAGAAAGTGGAGAATGTCGGCGTCGGAATCCAACAGCGCGTCGAGATTCTTAAGGCTATTTACAGGAAAGCCGATATCCTGGTCCTCGATGAACCGACGGCAGTTCTAACTCCTCAAGAATCAACGCAACTATTCAGGATACTCTCCGAGTTGAAAGACGAAGGAAAGACGATCGTCCTGATAACGCATAAACTCAGCGAAGTGATGGCAATCAGCGATCATGTATCAGTCATGCGTCGAGGAAAGATAGTTGGAGAGGTTGAGACTGCCTCAACAAGCCCCGAAGAGCTTGCCGAGATGATGGTCGGCAGACGCATCCTTCTGCGGGTCGAGAAGAATGACCGAATAGCGGGCGATCCTGTACTTTCGATAAACAATTTGTCGTACATCGACAAGCGCGGCGTCAACATTTTAAACAACGTCTCCCTGGAAGTGGCGTCGGGCGAAATTCTTGGAATCGCGGGCGTTGAGGGTAACGGCCAGTCTCAGCTGGTAGAGTGCATCACCGGACTATTGAAGCCGACTACTGGCTCTATGAGTGTGGATGGAATACAGATTGCCGGGTTAACTCCAAAGGAAGTCTTCGCGCGGGGATTGGCACACGTCCCCGAAGATCGCATCAAAAGAGGACTCGTCGTAGAAATGGACGTGGCCGAGAACCTCATACTCGGACTCCACATGCAGAAAGAGTTTGGCACGGGACTGGCGATGAACCTTAAGGCGATTGAGGAAAACGCCCGGTTCCTTATCACGAAATACGATATCCGTCCGATGAACCCTGATGCGTTAGCCCGCGGCCTTTCCGGCGGCAATCAGCAAAAAGTGATCATAGCGAGAGAGCTCTCACGCAACGCGCAGGTCATCGTCGCAAGCCAGCCGACCCGCGGTGTGGACATTGGCGGCATCGAGTTTATCCACAGGACACTAGTCGAGGCAAGGGACGCGGGGAAAGCAATTCTCATGATTTCAGCAGATCTCAACGAAATACTCAGTCTCTCCGACCGCATCGCGATCATGTACGGCGGACAGATCGTGAAGATTTTCCCGAATAACAAAGTGAAAGAAAGTGAACTGGGACTCTATATGACAGGTTCAAAGCGGGGTTCCTCGCAGAAGGCATCTGATGGCTGATCAGACAAAAAGAAGGCATTGGCTCGAACACCCCGCCACCCAAAATTTTCTCATACCCATTTTCGCGGTCGTGCTTTCTTTCGCGGTAGGCGCGATTTTCATATTGATCGTTGGACAGAACCCGTTCCAGGTTTACTCGGTGCTCTTTTCGCAGACGCTCGGTACCTCCTACGGCATCGGCCAGCTCCTCTTTAAAACCACCCCTCTCATTTTCGCTGGTCTATCCGTCGCGATCTGCTTCAAGGCAGGCCTGTTCAACATCGGAGCCGAGGGGCAACTTCAGATCGGAGCGTTCATGACGGCGCTCGTCGGAATGTATACGGTGGGCGTCCCTGCGTTTCTTGAAATTCCACTTCTGATCCTGGCGGGGATGATTGGCGGAGGCATTTGGGGTTTCATACCGGGTTATCTTAAAGCGAAAACCGGCGCGCATGAAGTCATCAACACGATCATGCTTAACTTCATTGCCGCCGCGCTTGTCAGCTTCTTCGTTACCAACCTGTTCAACGTGCCTGCAACCGTGCACACTCCTGAAATCGCCCCAACAGGAAAGATACCTCGTTTCGACACAATCTTTTCAAGTTTCTCCGGCTCCCCCGTGAACTTCTCCATTCTGATAGCTATTCTTGCCGCGGTTGCCGTCTGGTACTACGTTGATAAGACAAGGTATGGATATGAGCTCAGAGTGGTTGGACTGAATTCCAAAGCCGCAGAGTACGGTGGGATCAGCGTGGCAAAGAATATCATTCTTAGCATGACCATCGGCGGCGCTATCGCAGGGCTCGTCGGTACAAACTACGTAATGGGTTACAAATACTATTTCGAGGAAGGTTTCTCTACCGGGACCGGCTTCATGGGAATTGCAGTGGCGCTTCTCGGAAACAACAATCCGTTTGGAGTGATACTTGCCGCGCTCCTCTTCGGCATGCTCGAATACGGCGGGCTTGTCATAAACACAATGGTCCCGAAGGAGCTCGTCAGCATTCTCCAGGCCATCGTGATAATATTCGTCATATCATCCAACAAAATTTTCAGAAAGATCTTGGTGAACTTTATCAAGAAGAGGACACTGAGGGTAAATGATTAGCCAGATATTTTCACTCGCGTTCCTCGCGCAAACAATCAGGATAACGGTGCCCTATTCTCTCGCGTCGCTCGGCGGCGTGTACAGTGAGCGCGGTGGAGTCGTGAACATAGCGCTCGAAGGCATCATTCTTAACGGCGCTTTCTGTGCCACGGTCGGAACATATTATACCGGCAGCCCTTGGTTCGGACTGCTGTGCGGAATCGCAGGCGGGCTTCTGGTTGCGGCAATCCACGCCGTGATATCAATTCACGTCAAGGCCGACCAAATAATTTCAGGGATCGCTCTCAACCTTTTCGCCGTCGGCATCACTAAATTTGTTCTTCAAATACTTTTCCAAAGTTCCAGCAATTCTCCCAGGATCGCCGGGCTTCCGTATATAAAACTCGCATTCTTAAAAGACCAACCCGACGTCGAGCATCTTCTTGGAAACCCCCTCGTTCTCCTGACGGTTCTGATAGTCATCGCAAGCCACTTCATAATCTTCAAGACAAGGTTCGGATTAAGACTTCGATCCGTTGGCGAGAATCCCGAGGCAGCTGATACAGTAGGCATCAGCGTCACCCTGTACCGTTATTACGGAGTTCTGATAAGCGGCGTGCTCGCGGGACTCGCTGGAGCGTGGCTGGCGTTTGATCAGCATTCTTTCACCGACGGGATGTCCGCAGGACGCGGATATATAGCCTTGGCCGCCATGATTGTCGGAAAGTGGAATCCACTCGGCGCCGCAGCGGCCTGCCTGCTCTTCGGATTCGCGGAAAGTCTCCAGATACAATTGCAGGGCGGCAGCCTACCGACGCAGTTCATACAGATGATCCCTTACCTCGCCACCATAATAGTACTTGCGGGATTCATCGGTAAATCGGCGGCCCCCGGTGCAGACGGTATTCCTTATGAAAAAGAAAAATGATTTACCTGTGAAGATGCAAATCGACAGGCCGCTTGAAGCGCCATTCTCGGAATCGATTGAATTCATTCGGGAGAATTTGACGCGGAAAACCCACGACATCGCAGTTGTACTTGGGAGCGGGCTTGGCGGATTCAGCGCGCACCTCGATGATAAAGAGAGTCTCGCCACCAGCGATATCCCGGGCTATCCCCGCTCGACAGTGGTGGGACACAGCGGACAAATCATGAGCGCCCAGGTGGCACGGAAAAAGGTGCTCGTCTTCAGCGGAAGAGTTCACTACTACGAGTCGGCGTCGACTCTCAACGCGGCAGTCACCGCAATTGTTTCACACGCGCTCGGTATCAAGACCATCGTACTAACTAACGCGGCCGGAATATTAAACGAGGCATTCTATCCGGGCGATCTTATGCTGATCAAAGACCAGCTAAATTTCACGTTCAGGAATATTCTGGCGGATATGCACTCCCCTCTCCGCAACCTACAGCCGATTTACAGCGAGGCAATGGCCGGAAAAATGTATGAAGCCGCTGAACGGGCCAGCGTCAACCTTAAAGGGGGGACGTATGTCGGACTTACCGGACCTTCTTATGAGACTCCTGCCGAAGTGAGGATGTACCGCAAACTTGGAGGCGACGCCGTGGGTATGTCTACCGTACAGGAGGCGCTTTACGCTCGTGCGACCGACATGGAAGTCGTTGGAATAAGTTGTCTGACCAACTACAGCACGGGTATTACTTCGGAGAAGCTCTCGCACGCCGAAGTTACGGAAATCGGCGCCAGAGTAGACAAGAAATTCTCGGGTCTTCTCACGTCATTCATTGGCGCTCTCTAACTCGCCTCTCTAGAAATAGCCACAAAATCCCGGCTCTGCCTGCTCTTACCGATCAATCGCGGGTAACAACCACTACATTGATTGAGAGGCAGGTGGCGCCAAATAACATCCGCGATTCAGCTAGTGGCTGCAAATACTTCGGTAGGCCTTGTAAACGGAAGCTAGAAGAAGGCGGAAGAGAAAGCTAATCTCTTTAACTATCGGACCTTCCGCCTCAGAAACATGATGGGTGATTTTTTACTTGGGGGCCTTGCTGCGCAGGAACTCGAGAATTTCCCTTGCCTGCTCTTTCGAAACACCGGGGACTATCATTGGAACATGATACTTGTCGAGCAGCGCCTTCGCGACAGGGTCTTTAGATTCCATCACCGTGCTGTTCAGTATCATATTCATTATGAATTCGGGCGAGTAATCTTTAGTTGAATATTCGAGAGGTGGCCCCAAGTAAA
>JAJYOS010000539.1 GCA_021796055.1 Bacteroidota bacterium | reverse complement strand
TGAACTTCGCAGATGTATACTCGACTCGACCGTTTGCCGGCGTAGTTTCCTAACGACTGTCCGATAAAAATATTCAATACGTTTGCCCCTCCGCTCCCCGCCGTTGTCATCTCATCTTCGAAAGTAGTCTCCGCGAAAGCACCCGATTGATAATCGAGTGAAGTTCCATCGTCTTCATACATCGTAAAACTGCTCGCTATACCCGGATCCGGATAGATCGAGAGCATGATGGTATCCGCAGGGTACTGGCCAACGTATTGCATCACCGGCTGCATCGGTATGATGCTTCCGGCCTTGACGAAAAGAGGGACCTCATTTATCGGCGCGTCAACCGCGATGCTTGTACCTCCGTTGTACACCTTGTCGTTCCAGTAGTCGATCCATTTTCCCTGCGGAAGATAAAATGTCTGGCTCGTCTGACCGGACTGCACTACGGGAGCTACAAGGAAATCGTCCCCCCACATGTAAGCGGAACTTTCATTCGTCACGTTCGGGTCATCCGGATACTCCAACACGAGTGGACGCGCGAGCGGAACCCCGGTCTTATAAGACTCGTAGGCCATCGTATAGTTATACGGCAGCAGTGAATAGCGAAGATCTATCATCTTCCTGACGATGCCTTCGGTGGAATCTCCGAACACCCATGGCTCAGTCCCTCCAAGCCCGTCATACCCGTGAGCCCTCATCAGAGGACAGAATGCGCCGAACTCCATCCACCTAGTATAGAGTTCGGGTGTCGTCGGACTGCTCCCGGTGAATCCTCCTATGTCGGAATTGTGATAGACGATTCCCGACATGCCCATGTTGAGAAGCAGCGGCAGCTGAACGGCGAGTCCGGAAAAAGTCTTAGCCACATCGCCGGACCAAGTAACGGTGCCGAACCTTTGTATGCCGGCATAACCGGAACGCGTTAGATTGAAAAGACGCCTGTTCGGAAAGCTGTTGTTGAATCCATCAAAAAGAGTTCTTGCCCAAAGAAAATCATAGACATTGTGGACTTCGAGGTCGGGTCCCATATAGAATTGCATATCGGTATAGTCTCGTTCCGGTTCCCCCAGATCGGTCCACAATCCGGAAACGCCGGTGTTGAAAATGTGCTGGTACTTGCTCCACCACCAACTCTGCGCCGCCGGGTTCGTGATATCGAGTAGACCGGCGTCGCATCCACATGACCACCAATTACTAATCGTATAGTTCTGGCCCGTTTGATTTTTCGCGAAGTAACCCTGCTGACCGGCAGTTTGGTAGTTAAGCGAATTAGCCGTGATATACGGCTCAGTAATTACTATCGTCTTGAACCCCTGCGAAAGGAACTGCGAAGTTATCTGGCTCGGGTTCGGCCATGCCGCGGTGTTCCAGTCGAGATCTCCCATGTTAGCGAACCAGTAGAGATCCAGGACAATCGCGTCGCACGGGATGGTATCGGCGCGAAACGTCTGGATAGTCTGCTCCGCTGCCTGATAATTTCGGTAACCGTATTTTGACTGGATGTACCCATAAGCCCACTTGGGGAGGAGAGGCGCTCTCCCGGTCAACCAAGTATAATCGGAAAGGATGCCTGTATAAGTTGGGTCATAAATCAAGTAGTAAGACAGCTCACCTCCGTACGCGATATAACCGAGAATATTCGGATCCGAACTGCCGATATTGAAATACCCTTTGTACGTATCGTCAAAGTAAATCCCATAATGATTGGATGATACTATGAACGGAATATTCACATTCATTGTCGCCGGCATGCCGCCTGTCGGATAGCCGCCGTGCTGTTCATTAAAGCTGTCGAAATTGAGTCCGCGCAAATCTAAGCTTGTCCCGCGCTCTCCGGTTCCGTAGAAATGTTCGGTCGGTTGAATCGCGAAGTTCGCGAGACGCTGTGCCCCGTAGGATATTAGTCCTCCGGAATCCGGCTCGCCGACCAGAAGCCGGTTGCCCGCGTCACGGAAGGTCAACCTCAGCGGATACTTCTGACATATTACATTCAGCGCGGAAGTTGTCATGACAAGCGCTGAGTCGTCGTTGGTAACCGTGACGGCGACTTGTTGATTCGAGTCTGGGATTACAACAATCGATCTGGGAATCCGGGACGAGGGGGAAGGCAGGTAATCGACCCGCACGATGTTAGGCCTGTAAAACATCAGCGTTATTGCAGCCGTATCCGCGTGGATCGTTACGACATTCCCATTTGAAGAGTAGGAAGTGAAGTTGCCGAGATAAGATTGCGCCGGAAGAGATCCTGCCATCAGGAAACAAATGGCAGACGCAAATAACAATTTCCGAATGTTCATTTCAGACTGACCCTGCCTAGTTTTTACTAATTAAATGAACGGTACGAAAACATAAAAGGCTGTCCCATGATTAATAGGACAGCCTTGGAGTACCGGCGCCGATGCCCCGGCCTATTGCTCCGGAGCTAAGGAACGCGAAGAGTTATCACTTACTCTTCTCGAGCAGCTTCACCTGCGCTGGGGAGTAACCGAGCGCTTTGAAATCCATGACACCGTTTTTCGAGTGACACGAGTTGCATGAGAGGCCGGCTTTTTTCACGCCGTGGTTCACGGAGATGTAAGACGTGCCGGGCACCTGCATCGCCATCCATTCACCGCTCCATTTGAGCCCCATGGCCTCGTAAGGTTTCATCCCGGCATCAATTGCCTCTTTCACATTACCGGTCTTGTTATAGACTTCCCTGTTTGGAGCGAGAAGAAGTGGGAACTGGGCCGTTTGTGGATCATCTTTCAGGAAAGCCATGCCGGGAGCCTGCCACATCTTAAGCTTCTTGTCGAAGAGCATCACCTGTGTCAACGCTCTCACCGGAAATATCTTCGCTCCTGAAGTGCTTATGTTCGAAGTGGCAAAGGCCATCCAGCTCTGCGCGGCCTTCTCGCCTTGCTTGTTCGCCACGCGCCAGATGTAATCCGGGTGTCCCATCTGGATAGTATCGGTCGGAACCCACATATTCGGGATGGAAGGAATCTTGTCGTATTTGGAGAGCTCGCTATATTTGCCGTTGATGTTATCCTTCACCGGCTTGCCCCAGTTCTCATAGACGATGCCGCTTGCCTGCGGGATATGGCAAGTCTGGCAAGCGAGCTTCTGCGTGTGTTCGTTGAGGACTGCGGCATTCTTTCCGGAGTGCGGATCTTCACCGTGACACTTCGTGCATGTGACAGGGACGTTGGGAAGATCATTCGCTACCATGTCGGACTCGTACTGACCTTTGGCAATTTTGTGATGCTCGGTGACATGGCACGTGATGCATCGCATCCCCGCCGCCGCATGGACATCGTTTGCCGGCGTGTAAGGCGTCCCTCTCTTATAGTCGTAAGAGAAAGAATGCTCATGGCATCTAAGGCAAGCCTCGTTGGTCGGGATTTTTGTTATGCTGAGCGCGGCTTTCATTGACATATCCTCACCCCAATGTACGCCGGTGGAGTCTTTCACCAGAGTCGCACGCTTCTGCCAGTCATAGTCTTTGGCGTGGCAGACAAGGCAATCGACAGTGTTCTCCTCAGCTTCGGTGACGTGCTGACCGGGCATTGGTGGTTTCGACAATGAGCCGATATGGCACAGACCACAGCCCGCCGACTCAACGGTGAACTTTCCATTGGTGGAAGCGGTCCAGTTGGCCGGGCAAGTGGAACCTGCGAGCGCGCACTCCCTATTAATCATCCCCCACATTGAGCTGTCAGGGAGTCCTTTTACGTTTCTGATCGGGGAGGCCAGGTTCCAGTGAACCGAGTGGACGATGTCGTTGAGCGCGTTTTCATGACACATCGCACAGGTCTGCGCTCCCTGATATCCGTTTTCCTTGATGACTTCATTTCCGGGGTGAACCCACTTCTTAAGCAATCCGTTGCTCTGCTGCGCGTAGACTGAACTCGACAGCAGTAATACAAATACGAGAATCGTTTTCTTGATCTTCATCTTCGTCTCTTCCTTTTTGAAGGTACTTATTGTAAATGGACCACAATGAAGTAAGATGCAGGAAGCATGCCGGACTCCGCTTCCAATTCGCTGCAAGTACGTGACGCGTCTCCACTATTGTGGTATTTTGCTGGTGTAGATTGCGGATTAATTACACTGTCGGGTAATCCGACATGCGAATAGTATCGGTAATCGGTATGTAAGAAATTAGGGGGAAGACCGACAGATTATCGGACGATCTACAATGAAGTTTCCGATCTGAAGAACATTACTGAGGCAATTGTTCCTGCCAGGCCGAAAAGTCCGCCTATCAAAAATGCGGTCGGGATGTTGGACACGTCCGCGATAACTCCGAAAGCCAGCGGGCCCAGTACCTGGCCGGCGCTGAGAGAAGTAGTGAACGCTCCGTTTACAGCACCCATACCGAAAACGCGGCCTCTTTCGGTCCTGATTGCAATGGCTGACGCACGCGCGATGGAGCTGAACGAGCCCATGCATACAGTTAGGATGGAAAACATCACAAAAGTGTGCGAGAAGGTTATGGCACACATCGATAACGCGCTCAACACGCCTCCCCAAAAAATAAAATTGACTTTCTGGGTCGGAAATCTATCGACGAGCAATCCGAAAGGATACTGGATCAAAGAACCGAATAGCATGTAGAGCGAAAGGATGAGGCCGATGCTGGCAAGGCTCATGTGATCGGTACCTACAGCAAGGAGAGGAAAAAATGTGTTGAAACCCCATCTGTAGAACCCGCGCGTAAACATGTATGACATTATGCCGATCATGGGTTTGTCCTTGAAAACGGGCATCAGGCTCTTGAAATATTTCCCCTTCTGTGAACCATGTCTTTTGATTGCGCGGCTTTCCGGTACAAGCAAGAGAGTAAACAGCATTACAAGGAGTGAGAGGACACCCATGGCGTAGAATGGGGTGTTCATGTTGAAACGGTCGGTGAGATATCCACCAAGCAGCGGGCCGAGGGCCATACCGCCAAAGAAAGAGATGAAGAAGAGATTCATGTACTTTCCCTCTTGCCCGGG
>JAJYOS010000538.1 GCA_021796055.1 Bacteroidota bacterium | reverse complement strand
CGGCGGAAGAACCGAAGCAATAGGACCACCGAGAGGTGCTTTATTTCTCCTGGATGCGGTGCGGGAGGCGAGCTCCCGCGCGGCAGATATGATTACCCAAACTCCGCGGCAGTTGAACCAACCGCAACTATAGTGTGGGGGCAATGTCCTGATAAGCACGATTCAGGGTAACGACCGAATTTGAGATAACCAAGTGACGCGCCGTTACCTGAGCGCAACCGCCTAAGTCGACACTAGTCCACTTATGCTTCTTTATCATTCTTGAATGTAAATGTGTGTTTTATTGCACCCTCTTTCGACTGCGTCGATTTCATAGCTTCATTCCTGACTAAGAAAACAAAATTGAATATCGCTGAACGTGTAAATTGCAGCATTTGCAAGGTTTTGCTTTCAAAATACTCTTTCTTTTCGACAGTCAAATAAGGCTTTGTTTTATTAACACCAAAGATGTCGATCTTTGTTTCTTGGTCGTTCAACAAGCACAGTTGGTTATGCTCCAACGAATTACGCCAAGATTTGAAAACGCCCCACTCTCCTGTCTTGCGGTTTAGGTCGTTGGCCTGTGCGTATAGTGCCAACAAAGAAATATTGTCTAAGGAGTTAATCTTATCCCATCTTTTCCTTTGTTTCGCCGATGCATTTTGCCTCCGTGGCTTCCAAAAGCTCTCAAAATAGATAGGCTCCCCCTGATCGGCTAAATCGAACAGGAAGCAAACGGCACTCGCGATTTTGTCGAGTATCCCAAAACACAATCGGAAACTTGACCGGAGCATTTCCGATTTGATACCAATGTATTCGGAATCAAATAATTCCGTGAACACGACCTCGCTATCGTAGGCCGTGAACTCATTCTCAATGTCGGCGGTTGAATAGAAATACATCAAACGGCTAAGAGAGTACTCTGACTTCAGTCGGTTGAGGATCTTCTCCATTGTTGGGATGAAATGAGAATCGAAGGCACGGAAAGGGACACAGATCAGTAAGTCATCTCTGCGGGAGCCGATACAATTACAATACAGAGAATGTTCCGAGAGAGCCAGGTGGTTGTTGATACAAAACTTTCTATAGCCGGATAACGACTCATATTCTTTCCGGGTCTCACCTATTTCTTTATCGAGATTGCTTTCATCAAACCCCACGCTGATAAGGACTTCTCCAAGGTTTTTTGCCTCTTTACCCCAAAACTCTCTGAGCCATAGCGGATTGCCTTCCGCCCTTGAGGCCATCTCATATCCGACTTTGGCCTGATAGATCAAATTCTGTGTGTAGTCTCCAGTAAGATGGTTGAGCCAAAGCAGCTCCTTCGCACGCGAGGCATTTGCATTCGGAAAGCCTGGATCATTCCGTAGGACCAGGTCATAATACTGCAATGATTCAACAACGCGTCCACAACTACTCAAGGCATTTGCAAGGTTTGTGAGCAGACGCGGGTCAGTAGCCTTATCCTTAGCAGCGTCGGCTTTAAACGATTTCCAATAGTGATTCTTGGATTCGAGCAGATAGCCAATGTTTTTTGGAACATATCTGAAGCCAGGCTGATTTCTCTCAATCTTGAACAGGGTACTCTTAGCATTTCCTAAATTGTATTCTATGCTACTTTCCGTTATGAACTTCCGCATGTCCTCTTTATCCGCTTCTATTATTCGCAATCCCTGAACTGCCGCCTCCTTGATTTTGCCTTCTTCTCCTATGTCAATTAAAGAACCGGACAATTCCATTTTCAGGAAGGAGTCTTCTTTTGTATGACAAGAACTGAGGCTCTCCAATTTCATCGTTATCTTCTCGATCGCTTCGTCGTAATTACGCTGATCATAAAGTGACCGAATGGCTCTAATGAGTTCCTTATCTTCATCAGAGAAATATTCAATCGGAGTGTTCATTGGTTGTGTTCCACAGGTTCGACTTAGTTAGACATCAGTCTTGGATGCTTAAAGCCAAGGTTAAGCGACAGTTGGACTGTCGCGGGATTTCTGTGCGGGGGTGGACCTCAGGCAGTAGCGGAGGAAACATAGAGGTTACATGAGCCAGGGTAGGCGTAACTCATCCTCAAGCTGCTGTATCCACGAGTCCACTTTTGCAGAAGCAAGGTTTCTGCGCTCTGTTCTTTCCGGGCTATCAAGGTCTATGTTGTCTGAGGAAGTGAAGTAAATATTTGCAAGACGATTCCCGTCACGCTCCCCCCAGAAGGTTCTGAGAAAGTTTGCAATTGAGTTCTCTGAAGACTCTTGCACGCCTATAAGCAGAAGCTTCGCCATCTCCCTTAGCGCACGATCGTTAGAGCAAAAAGCCCAAAAGGTCTTGCCTCCTTCACGAGGATACTTTCCCCACTGCGATACAAGGCATATATCCCATGTAGCGTTGCGAACACCTTTTCTGAGTTCTGCCATGTTCGACGATTTAATCTTCTTGATCATTCCTCCACTCGGGGGAGTATGACCGATTGCGGCCAGACAAAACAAAGTGGCAGCAGCATTGTAGAACGCCTCGTAGGATTGCCAATGCAGAAGCGCATGGGCCGCATCATAAGGAGTGATACCACTTCGGACAAGAGAGACCGTCTTAAGAACAAAAAGGTAATGCGGCTTCCAAGAATTTAGCGGCTTCTCGAAATTCGTTTCTTCGACCTCCCGCGTAGAAAACTTGAATTTACACTCCAGTTCTACCAAATGAGTTCTTGGGAGACAATCTTCTCGACCAAGGGCAATATCTATATAGTATCGTGGATCAACGTTATCCGCAAGTAGAAAATGCCTAAAGTCAGATACTGCATTATCATGACTCGACGAGGACGCATACTCGTAAAGTGCCATGTTTGGCTCGATCTGCATTTCAGCAAGGATACAGAAAGCTTGACAGGCAGCGGCAAGCCTCCCCACTTTGCCAGACGCTGGCTCTTTTGATAAAGGCATTCCCTTCGCAAGAAGAACAAGCCTAGAAACCAGATTGCGATCAAATAAAGCTCGAAAATTGTGGCCCTTTTCATGCGCGGTATATAGATAGCGAGTTAGGTCGTACGGGTCTCGTGCTTTGTAATTGCCCGGAATAATCAGGTCGTTTTCGCTGAGCATTTGCTTTACCCCTTGCCAGTCTTCTGGATGCCGGAGAGGTAAGCGGATAACGACTAGTTCTTGGTCATCGCCCAATTATCGTTCCTTTCTTCCGAAGAATCATACAAAGCGATTGCGTTCCCCCACTGCTTCAATGTTAACAATATTCACCAAGACCTAAATGGAATTTTAGACAAGAGCGGCTCAAACTGGAATCTGGAATTTCGAATCAGAAGCTGAACCGAGCTCTTGGAGTGCTGCGGATAAGGAGTCGGTCCAATGAGTACCCCCTTGACGAAGCGTGGATCAATGTCCTTTACTTCTATATAAGGAATAAGAAAGCTCTTGCCAGGTCTCATCTTAATTGCCCCATCTGAACCCTCGTCAAGCCTAATAACTAATCGACATTCCTTTTCACTTTCAAATGATTGGTTTTTAAAGAAAAGATTTAACGTCAGAACGTCAAAATATAGTTGTACATCCCAGCCGCTCATCTTTTTCGAGAATTTTCCAAAATAGTAATCGAGGAGACCCTTTATTTTGGCCCTCTTTTCCTTCTCTTCGTAAAGGCATTGCGCGAAAAGGAAATTCTTGGAAGGCAAGTACTCATTCAAGGTTTTATCAAACATAAAATGGATGCAGAACCCGAAAGATGCCGGTGTATATGAACGCCATTGGCTTAGGTCGTCTGGTACCAGTGAGAGCGAAAAAACGAAATATCTCCACTTGTCTATTTGAAGTCTTTGAAAGTTTTCATTTCCTAAGGTATTGATATTCATTCTCCAGTTTTCCACGGACTCATTTACCAAGGCCTTAAACCGAGGCAAATCCTTTTTGCCATTACTATATTGGTCGAATTCATCAAAGAATACTTTCCAACCATTCAAATTCTCTTCGACGTCGTTCAGATAAAAGATGTGCGAACACCATACTGCCCGTTGTTGCAATGTCCCCAAGAGCCCATCAGGCCCCCGTGTAATGGTACAAGTGTTTGTCATAAGCTTCAGTTAGAAGAGATTCTAGCATTTCAGCCTTTCATGTTTTGACGGACGGAATAAATAATCGCTCCGGGGAGACATTCAGGAAGGACATCCAATCGCTAAGGCGCCTACGAGGATTAGCTTCAAGGAGACGGAAGGCCTTCATCAGTCTCGTATTCCATACTGTTCCACTTCCTCTTTCGACAACTCCTCATTCGATACAAGCCTATAGTGTTTCTCCGCCGCGATTTTTATCTCAGCCCCATCCATCTCGAACTCAAAGAGCGCGATCACGTTGTCTCGCGTGAACTTGGCACCGATGGACCTGCATATCGCATCAGGGAATTTCTCCGCGCACAGATCGAAGTCCTGTCTCATCTGTACCCCACCGAGCCGCTCATTCCCCGTCTTTGCCTGGACCGGGAGGACATAGTGCGCTCCCCTTTTGTCCAGACCTACGTAGACCTCGTCAGTCTCTACCTGGACATTCTTCAGTATGCTTGTCCTTAAGTGATTCTGAAGAGAATAGCATGTGAGACCGGTGAAGATATCGATCAGACGGTTGTAACGTATCTTCGCGAGGAGCGCCTGCTCGTCAGTCAAAGCATAGCGATTTATTATTTCGGGAGTCGCATCGGGAATCTTCGTTTCGATCATGTCGGGATTTGGAAGGACGTTCAATTCTTTGGCGAGCGCGAACCTGTATTCCCCTTTCGCTGTCCCCCGAATTGTCCACTCGAATCCTTCCGGTGTTCTGCTCCGGATGGATTCCGGCGGGAATTTCCGATACCGGTAATTATAGACGACGTCCCCTAGATTCTTAGGAACGATTACTTTGAGTCTTTCCCCGGTCTCTTTAATCTCGGCACGTTTGAACTCAAAGCTCTTCAGCCCCTTCTTGAAGTGACGCAGGAAAATATCTTCGATGATGAGTTCATACGCGAAGATACGTT
>JAJYOS010000537.1 GCA_021796055.1 Bacteroidota bacterium | reverse complement strand
CGTCACGGTGTCCATACCCGCCCTTGCCAGAACTGCTTCGACAGGTTATGACGGGACTTTCTTTTTCAATAGTATCCCCCGCGGAAATTATTTGTTACACTTGTGGAGGGTTGGATACGACAGTGTGTCCGCCAAAGTTGAGGTGGCTGAAGGAGCAAGAAGCAGACGCATTCTCATGGTCATGCGAAGCAATTATATCTTACTTCGGTCAATGACAGTCACAGCACAGCCACAGCCGATGGACATAGATAACTCATCGCAGGAAGTCTCGGTGGTGGACGACAGCGAGCTTTCGGCAAATGCTGGTTCGTCGCCCTCAACGGGGCTCAGCGCCCTGCCGGGTATTTCGATGGTTCATAGCGGGCCCTTCAGTGAAAAACCAGTCATCCGCGGACTCGGTTATCAACGCGTGGTCATCCTGGAAGACGGCGTGCGACACGAGTACCAGTCATGGGATGATGACGATAGCCCCGGTATTGATGCGTTGAGCTTGGAAAGGATTGAGATCGTTAGAGGCCCGAATAGCGTTCTGTACGGCTCAGACGCGCTCGGCGGCGTGGTGAATTACATCCACGATGACGGTACTCTTCCAAGCCGCGATACGTCGGCAATGCGCGGCGACATAACGATTGAGGGGCTGAGCAACAACACGGAAGGAGGGGTGCATGCGGGGCTCAACGGGAACAGTCCGCTGGCGAAATATTATGTGGATATCACGGCACGTGGGGCCGGCGACCTGCAGACGCCGCGCGGCGTTCTTCCCAACACGGGAGCAACCGAACTTAATTTCGGCGGGAGTGTTGCAACGAAGAAGCCTTGGGGGGACCTCCTGCTTGGCTACTCACGGTTCGATCAGCACAGAGAAATACTCGCCATGGGAGAGGACGATGACGGCGAATCGCCCTCGCCGTACCAGCTAACCACCCATGAGCGGGCCTGGCTGTCATACAAGACCATACCCTCTCTTTCGAGACTGTCACTTGATTTCGTTCTTCAACAGAATGAAGGTGCTGATTACGTGGATGAGGAAGCTCCGTCTCCGATCCATGTTCTTCGCCAGAGGGCGGTGTCATTGGACGCGAAGTATTACTATAATGTGTTACAGAATAATTCCGGGACCGTCGGCGTATCCATGATGGAGGTAAAAAACGCCACCCTTGGCCCGGAACCCGTTATCCAAGCGTACGAGCAGTCGACTGCTGCGGTTTTTCTATTCGATGATTACCAGTTGAACGCTATAGATCTTTCACTCGGCGTGCGGTATGCTCGGCGTCATCTCGTTACCTCCCATAACGCAGGGCTCGATCTCATCGGTCAAACGCGAAGCTACCACGCCCTTACTGGTTCGTTTGGGCTTCTATGGCATGCTTCGGATGATTTGTCGTTTGGGATGGACGTCGGCAGCGGATGGCGCGCCCCGAATGTCGAAGAGCTATTCATTAACGGGGTGCAGGAAGGGAACCTGATGTACAAATTGGGAAATCCGGCGCTCCTTCCGGAACAGTCTTTCTCTACCGACTTCATTTCAAGGGTTACGGGTGAAAAGGTGACCGGCGAGATATCGGTGTATTACAACCGCATCAGCCGCTACATTTACCTGGGGCCAATCGGCCAAATTGACTCGGCAAGCGGGTTCATGAAATACTTGGAGCAGCAGGCTAATGCCACGCTCACAGGCGCGGATGCAAGACTAAGTGGACAGATAGCGCCGCGGACAACGCTGACTGTCGGAGGCGATTTTATAATGGCCAGAAACGAGGATAAAGATACGTGGCTCCCGTTGACACCAGCCAACCGTATCGTGGTACAGATACAGTACTTTTTCCCCTCATTCGTTTCTTTCAGGGAACCGTATATTACTGCCGGATCGGAGATAGTGTTTGATCAGAACAGGGTGGCTCCGAACGAACTACGCACCGGCGGATACACTATCTTTGGCATTCACTTCGGCGGTGATTTGCTGGTGTTCGGACGAATGATGACTGTCGAGTGTCAAGTCAACAACCTGCTTAACCGCTCATACTATGACAACATGAGCCTGTATAGGCTATATGCATATGCTCCGGGAATCGACTTCAGGTTCAACACTACGGTGCCGTTCCTGGTAATCAAATGAAATATGTGCTCGTGATGACCGAACAAGACCCCAGTCGTATTTTGGTGTTGGAGATAAAAAGGGACAACCGCGTGCATCACTGGTATATCGATCAGAAATGCGCACCGGTCACTGGACCTCTTGAGCAGCTTGCAGGCTTCAAGAAAGTTGTTCTTGACCCTGCGCAATCGAAGACCATCAACTTCGTCGTCATCCCTTATGACATTTCTTTCATCAATGCCAAATGGCAGCGGGTTGGTGAACCGGGGATCTCTAAATTGTGGCGGGTGGTGATTCGCTGAACTTGATATCATGAACCGTCAAAATAGAGAAATCGATGCCCGTGTCGGACTACACCAATCTGGATTGAACTGGCAATTGTTATTTTCGTCATATTAAGGGGTATAGTAAATAGCCGCTGGTCACTATACTCTTGACCTGCGATCTAAGCAGTCCTGAGTTGACATAACTAATACCAGCGGAGGTTTTTGATGAACCTTAGAATGTACCTGAGCAGTATTCTTTTGATTTGTTCCTCCCCGCTTGTGAATGCACAAACGAATTCCTGCAGTATTCCTAGACCGACGATAAAGATTCATATCAGAAGAATTTCTGAACAAACGCAATTAATCTTCATAAGGAGTTCACTACATGGCGAGTCAGGTGTCGACTACAACAAGTGTAAATCTGGCGTCAGAAAATCAGGAAAGGAATTACTCGTCATCTTTGGCAGTCCTTACGTCATTGTTCTTTGCCATAGGCTTCACGGCAGCCTTAAACGATATTCTCATTCCTCATCTTAGGGCTATATTTTCCTTAAGTTACGCTGAAGCAATGCTTGTTCAGTTCTGTTTTCGGTTAGCTTATCTAAGTGTGTCTCTTCCGGCCGGATGGATTGCTGGGAAGTTAGGATACAAGAAGGGAATAGTCATCGGCTTAACAACTGCCGGTGTTGGCTGCTTGATCTTTTATCCGGCGGCGAGCCTTGAACAGTATGGCGTCTTCTTGCTTGCTCTCTTTGTTCTTGCTTCTGGGTTCACGTTTCTGCAGGTGTCGGTGAACCCCTATGTTACAGTACTGGGAAAACCGGAAACTGCATCGAGCAGGTTGAATTTAACCCAGGCATTCGATTCTCTTGGGACCACTGTAGCACCTTATCTGGGTTCACTGTTGATATTATCCTTTACCGTAAAAGGCGCGCAAGAGTTACGGAAATTCAGCCCTCATCAACTTGCCTTATACAGACTCGCAGAGGCCAGATCAGTTCAGGTTCCATATTTGGGATTAGGTATAGTGCTTTTTGCTATTGCTGCAATTTTCGCGTTCCTCAAGCTTCCCGAAATCAAAGGAGGGCAACCTTCTGCTTCAGGTGGTGATGGACAGAACTATGACGATCTTCACAAGAGTGCATGGGGGTACAAAAATCTCTACCTCGGAGTGATCGGAATATTCGTATATGTCGGTGCAGAAGTATCGATAGGAAGTTTTCTAGTGAATTATTTCGGTAGCCACGATATCCTTTCGATGCCCGCCGCTGAGGCCGGGAAGTTTGTCGCTTTCTACTGGGGAGGTGCCATGGTTGGTCGCTTTATCGGCTCAGGATTGCAGAGGAAAATCAAACCGGCAAAGATGTTGGCCTTTAATGCCCTGACGGCAGCTTTACTTGTTATTGTTTCGATGTTGTCATTCGGATATCTCGCAATGTGGACTATTCTTCTCGTAGGCCTCTTTAATTCAATTATGTTCCCAACTATTTTCTCTCTTTCGATTAACGGTCTCGGAAAGCATACAAGCCAAGCCTCTGGGATACTTTGTATGGCGATTGTTGGTGGCGCGTTGATTCCTGTTGTGCAAGGGCTCATTGCGGATAATATAGGTATTCATCACGCATTCTTTATTCCTGTGCTCTGTTACCTCTATATAGCGTATTATGGGCTGAGAGGGTATGCCTCTCCTTTCGAAGCTCAAACATAATGATGACCAGCCCATCAGAAGTCGTCTACACCTGAGAGAACTGGCTGTAACGATCGCGTGGGTTGCTTCCCGCTACGGTTAACCCGTCTCAGCAACGATTTGCTGGGGCGGGTTTTCCTTTATCGGGCTTAAGGCATCGCGGCATTATTTTTGGAATTCCCGCTACCAGCACCTTTTCACATTAGCCCAAGTTCGACAGTTGTGGTCGCCGAACAAATTTTTTCCGGGAATATGTTTCGGATTGGAGGATTTGCTTGCAAAAGTCGATGTAGTGCCGACCTTGCTTATTGCGAAAGCATCGACGATGACGTACAGGTATTCGGCGGACTGCTGATCGAGCTTCTTGAAAGCAAAGTCATCGAGAATGAGAAGGTCGGTTCTTATGAGCGGCCTCCGCTGGAGGATATGGAACAATACTGGATGGACATAATTGCTCGATCAACTCATTCCGACCTACGGCCTTGAAACACGAATATGATGTCAAGGATGACTTTGTAAGGCGCGCACGCCAATGTGTAGTCCCAACGCTGGGAATGATTCCTTCCACCTAATGAGTGAGCCGGAAGCCATTCCGAACAGTTTCACCTTCATTGCGATTCAACAAAGGTCCGATTTCCACGCTGCCCATTGCAAGATACCGCTTTGGAGGGTTGCTGGTTAGCGTTCTTATTCATGATTCAAGTAACCAACCTGTAACGACAACTAGTAACGCTGTGTACCACCCTATATCCGTGTAACCAAAATGTTACCAATGATCGAAGAAAATGGCGTCGAAGCAAGTTTAGAGAGGTGAAAAAATGGTCAAAATCAGCTGGAATCGATGATTCCTAAAGTTGAAAAGTTAGGGGAAAGGATTTTGAGTCCAGTGCGTCTACCAGTTCCGCCATCTCGGCTTGTGCAAAAAATATAACAG
>JAJYOS010000536.1 GCA_021796055.1 Bacteroidota bacterium | reverse complement strand
GAGACGGGAGCTCTGGCTTATTCTCGCCTCTTTCCTGAAGAACCGGATGACGATAATTGTCGCTACTCCGTATCTCAACGAGGCGGAGAGATGCAACAGAGTTGCACTGTTCAACGGCGGAAAACTACTCAGGTACAATAGTGTACCCGCCCTCATATCGGGAATGCCGCTTCACGTTTTTGAAGTGCACTCCAGAAATTTGAGGGGGGCCTTTTCCGTGGTCTCAGGTTTCGAGTTCGCACAGGATCTGGTGGTTCTCGGGGACAGGATTACGTTTGTCACTCCGGAGACATCCCGGGATAAGGTGGAGTTGGTGTTGAAGGCCGTGAGAAAGGATGTCGATGAGGGAGCGGAACTTAAAGAAGTAAGTGCGTCACTCGACAATATTTTTACTAGTCTGATAAAGTCGTAAAGGAGGAAATCAAAAGTGCATAAGATATTTGTCATGTTGGGAATGATAAGCATTGCCATGGCTGCTAACGCCCAGACCCCCCTGACCCTGCAGGAGGCATTGAAAGTTGGGCTTGAGAATTCGAAGGCACTGAAGATATCTGAGCTTAATGCCGTCTCGGCGGAAGCGAAGTATAGTGAGGTGAACGCGAGCAGATGGGCAAACCTTTCGTTCCAGGGAAGATACACGCGCCTGTCCGCGATTCCGGCCTCCGTGCTGACGCTGCCGGTAAGCATCCCCGGAGTGGGAAACACCTTCCAGATCCAACAGAACGTGTACAATACTTACAACCTCGAGTTATCCGTCCAGCAGCCCATTTTCACGGGTTTTCAGCTCACGAACGCTTCGAAGGCCGCGAGGGACAACGCCGAGGCTTCGCAGTTCGACGCAAAAACCGACAAGTCGAACCTGAAAGTCCAGATAGCGACGGCATATTGGAACGTCTACAACGCGCTTCAGGCCGAGGAATTCATGAAGGAGAACCTGGACAGAACCAGGTCGCATTACCAGCAAGCTGGGAATATGCTGGCCCAGGGAATGCTGACACAGAGCGATGTGCTTAGTGTTAAGGTCCAGGTGTCGAACAGCCAGTTGATGCTTCTAAACGCGGAGAATAACCTGAGGCTTGCCGAGGTGGCGCTTAACAACGTGCTTGGCGTGCCGCTAAGCACCGAATACACCATAGAATCGGTGCCGCAGGCTGGTGACACAACGCTGCCGGCGATTGGACAGCTTCTGAGAGATGCGCTGGAGAACCGCAGCGAGCTGCACTCACTGAAGCTCAGGGTGAACGCGGCAGAGGCCGCCGCTGCCGCCGCCTGGGGAGCCTATCTCCCCCAAATTTCATTGGTTGGGAATTTCTACTATCAACGGCCAAACCAGAGGATCTTCCCGACTCAAGATGTCTTCAAGAACACGTGGGATGCGAGCGTCGTGGTAAGTCTTCCCATCTGGAACTGGGGACAGACTCAGTCCAAAGTGGATGAGGCAAAGGCACAGAGCGAGCAAGCGCAGCTGGCCGAACAGCAAACCGCGGACGGCGTGTATCTCGATGTCACTCGGAGCTACCTCAACTTCAAGCAGGCAAGGGACAGGATCGTGGTCGCGGAAACTACGGTGAAAGACGCGGAGGAGAGCTACCGTATCTCGGACCAGAAATTCAAAGTCGGCCTCGTCACTAACACGGATCTGTTGGACGCGGAAGTGGCATTGCTGCAGGCGAAGCTGAACTACTCCCAGTCGCTGACCGATCTCGAAATCGCGAGGGTCAGCCTTGAGAAAGCCACAGGACAACTGTAAGAATGTCGTACGCGATCAAAGCTGCCGGCCTGACCAAGAAGTTCGGGAGTTTCACCGCCGTCGATTCGATTTCATTCGAAGTCGGAGAAGGAGACGTCGTCGGTTTCATCGGTGCCAACGGTGCCGGCAAATCTACGACGATAAAAATGCTTTGCGGCCTGACAAAACCCACATCCGGAGAGGTAGAGGTGGCCGGCTTTGACGTGGCAAGACATCCCGAAAAGGTACGCGAGAATATAGGGTACATGTCGCAGAAATTTTCCTTGTACGGCGATCTGACTGTGAGAGAGAATATCGAATTTTACGGCGGCGTCTACGGCCTGGGGAAGGACGAGCTCAGGGACAGGTTCGCATGGGTGATAGAGGTCGCCGACCTGAAGGGAAGGGAGGACCTCCTCACGAGAGAACTTCCGTTGGGATGGCGGCAGCGCCTGGCGCTTGGATGTGCGGTTCTGCATCATCCCAGGATTGTGTTCCTGGATGAACCGACGAGCGGTGTGGACCCTGTCGTCCGCGACAAGTTCTGGCAGCTGATCAGGCAGCTCTCCAACGAAGGCGCCACTATCATAGTCACGACGCATCATTTGGAGGAAGCGGAGTTCTGCGAGAACATTATCATGATGCACCTCGGAAGAATTGTCGTGAACGGTTCACCGGAGGGCATCCGCCGGCACTTCTCGGATCTTCCCCTCTTCGAGATCGAGACAGCCATGCCTCTAAACGTGTTCAACATTGTGGAGCAGGAGATGTGGGTAACAGATGCGGCGATCTACGGCAACAACGTCCATGTATATGCCGAAATCGAGAACCCCGTCTCTGCGCTTGAAGGCGTGCTGGGAAGTAACGGCATAACCGGTTTTCGCATCGTCAAGGCCTCCCCGACGCTCGAAGATATATTCGTGAAAGAAACCCGTCCGAATGGGAACAAACCGAATGTTTGAAAATATTCTGACGATCTACGTGAAGGAATACCGGCAGCTGAAGCGAGACAAACTATCCCTCTCGGCGATCATCCTTGTCCCGACGCTAATGCTTCTCCTTTATGGGTACGCTCTCAACTTCGACGTCAAACACGTCACCATGGGAGTCCTCGACGAGTCAATGACAAAGGAGAGTCGTGAGTTGCAGCAAAAGTTTTTCAGCACCGAGTATTTTGATTTCGCAGGCGCTGTCCCCGACGAGCCTTCCATCGACAAGTTTATCCAGGATGGCAAAGCGAAGGCCGTCCTGGTTATTCCGCGCGATTACGCCAGGGAAATACTACTCGGGAAAAGGGTCGATGTGCAAGTACTTCTCGACGGCGCCAATTCCAACACGGCTACTATTATTATGGGTTATGTAAACGGGGTGCTTCAGAACTATTCCGCCAACCTGACGGCGCGGTACATGAATGAGAAGGGATTTCGCATCGCATCGGCAGGAATCGATTACCGGCCGAGAATTTATTACAACTCGGAGCTGAAAAGCGCGAAATTCCTTGTGCCGGGTCTGATTGGATTCATCTTGATGATACTGAGTATCGTTACTCCCGCCATATCGGTGGTCAGGGAAAAGGAGCGCGGCACGCTCGAGCACATAACCATGGCTCCGACAACATCTCTCGAAATCATACTGGGTAAAACAACACTCTATTTTGTGCTCTCTCTCGCCGCCTCCGTTCTCGTTATATCGGCAAGCTTCGTACTTTTCGACGTCACCGTTCGGGGGAGCATACTGTTTCTGGCGTTGACCATTGTAATCTTTCTTATAGGCAGTTTGAGCATAGGTCTGCTCATATCGACATTCACCAGTTCACAGCAGATGGCATTCCTTGTGGCGAGCCTCCTGTCTATACTGCCGACATTTATTCTCTCCGGATTTGTTTTCCCTATAAATAGCATGGCGCTCCCGCTCCAAATCGTGACGTATCTCCTCCCCGGCAGATATTTCCTGTCAGCCCTCAGGGCAATAATGCTGAAGGGGGCCGGCTTCTCCGATATTTACGACCAGATTTATCCGCTGATAATTTTCGCTATTGCAATTCCGGCGTTCGCCTCGTTCAGACTGAGCAAAAAGGGATTCTGAGATGAAAAGGATACTGCGGGTCGTCAAGAAGGAATTCCTTCAACTTAGACGGGATAAGAGAATGTTCGGCATGCTCTTCATTGCGCCGGTTCTCCAGCTCATACTTTTGGGCTACGCCGCCACCGTCGATGTCAGGAATATACCGATCGTCATCTGCGATCTTGACAACACGCGACAGAGCAGGGAGCTTATCGATCATTTTACCAGCTCTGACTACTTTACGCCTGTAGCATACATAGACGACATAAATGAAATCGACCATTTTCTCAAAAGCGGGAAAGCCGGTATGGCGCTTATCGTGCCGGTTCATTTCGCCCGGGATATTCTCGCGGGAAGGAATCCTCAGCTTGCCGTAATCGCGGACGGCTCCGATTCGAATACCAGCGGGATAGGTCTGAGCTACGCCAGCGTCATAGCACTCAGCTACGCACGGAATATCATAGTCAAACGTGCGGAAAAATTTAGCCTGATAAGGAGTTCCGACGACCTTCCGCAGGTAGTCGCCCAAACGAGGGCGTGGTACAACCCCGATCTTAAGAGTGTAAATTTCATGGTACCGGCGGTGCTCGTCATGGTATTGATGGTTATTACGCTGACGATTACTTCACTGGCAATTGTCAAGGAGAAGGAGAACGGAACGATTGAACAGATTGTCGTGACCCCCCTTCACGATCTGGAGTTCATACTCGGAAAGATGATCCCATTCGCATTGATCGGTATCGTCGAGGTGTTCCTTGTCCTCTTCGTCAGCGTATACGTATTCCATGTCCCGCTGAGGGGAAACGTCCTTACCCTTGTGGTACTCAGCCTCCTCTTTGTAGTGGTAGCCCTCGGCCTAGGCCTCTTCGTTTCTTCCATATCGAAGACACAGCAGCAGGCGACAATGACGGCACAGTTCTTCGTCATGATGCCGATGTTGATCCTGTCCGGATTCATCTTCCCGATAGAAAACATGCCGAAATTCTTCCAGTATGTTACATATCTTGTCCCTGTCAGATACTTCATGGAAATAGTTCGGGGGATATTCCTGAAGGGGGATGGTTTCGCGGATCTGTGGCCCCAGACACTCGCTCTGTTCCTTATCGGCGTGGTCGTCCTCTCGCTGAGTGTCTACACCTTCAGGCGCTCCCTGCGTTAACAAGTCAGACGTATTGTCCATGGGACCGCCCTGTTAACAAGGGGCCGGTGAATCAGGGG
>JAJYOS010000010.1 GCA_021796055.1 Bacteroidota bacterium | reverse complement strand
ATCCCCCGTATTAAGAACGACGAGCCTGCCGTTGTAGACTATCGCGTCGCACGGGAATCTGCCAAGCTCAACCTGCTTCCCGGCGGGAGCGATCTTCCAGCCGGTCGGAAGAGATATCTCTCCGGACTCGGAAGCCTGCGAAATGGCATGCACTCTCTTCAGGTACGATTGTATCGATGAGTACGGTGTACCTTTCGCGAAAGTCCAAAGCTCGCTATTAAGAACATGTTCCGTTCCAGGGACATCAAAGCCCTCGTCACTGTTTTGCGCGAGGGCGGTTCCTGAAATAAATGGGGATGCTACCAGATAATAGAAAAGCAGTATAGAGGCCAGCGGTTTGAGGGTCTTTCTCATGTTGACAAAATCTCCGGGTATTTATTCTGTATAATCACATATTTTCACGCGATAGAACGAGGCGCCGCAACATCGCTTGCGCCGAGACGAATCTTAGGAAAACAGGGGCTCGAATTATCAAGCCCCTGTCAGAGAGAGTTCACTTACTATTCCAAACAGGGAATGCACCCGGCGTCCATGGCGCTCCCGCAGCCTGCACCTCGTCCTCAAGTTTCCTTAAATCGACGTTGACAAGCATTTTTAGTTCTCCGAGCTGTTTGGCAAACTCTTCGCTCGCGATGTTATAGGAAGTCACATCGGTCTGCGGCGGGCGTGCTGTCGACATCGATTCATTATACATGATCATCTCGATACGGTCGTTTATGGAAGGCGGCGTATTGATGCTCAGGGCCTGGAGCGTCTCGTTACCGCGCAGCTGTATTAGTATTGAATCGAGTTTCATCTGCATGTTGTAGACGTCGGTGCGCAGGATCTCGACGTTCGAAGAGGTCTGGTTGAGCGCCTTCCCGATCAGGCCAAGTCTCTCTTTCAGCTGGTTCGCAGTCTGGAGCGTGCCGTAGACGGCACCGTGCAGCTTCGTGACTTTCTCCTGGAATGCAACCAGTTCCGCGCGGGCGGCGGCAGGCATCGTGTCCTCGCCGGCGACGTATACGTCGAAGCTCTGCGGTTGGGATAGCTGAGTCGTCTTACCTTCCATTCTCTCGAATAAAGTGGCAGTGTACTTCCCAGGCATGACGAACGGGCCTTCGTCAGGACCGTAGCTGCGCGGTTTCTCGCGTACCACCATGCTCGGATACCGTAGGTCCCAGCTTATGCGGTGGATGCCTGCGGTCACCGGACCCTCGACCCTTCTCACGACATTACCCGATTCGTCGGTCACCTTGAGCTCGATGACAGGCTCCGGCTGCATTCCTTCCGCGGTAAGCTGCTCATTCGGCGGGAACGCGATTTCGGATCCACTCTTCTCGGCCTTTGCCTCTTCCGCCAGGCGCTCTTGCTTAGCAGTCTTCAGGCTCTCTTTTAAATAATAGGTAAACGTCGCGCCAAATGGAGGATTCGGGGCGGTGAAATACGACTCACCCTGAGCGGCCTTTCCAACATCGCCTAGCGGCTCTTTCTGGACGTACATCATGGCGTTTCTCACCGGGAAGAGATCTGCTTTCTCGGACAGAGTCTGCTCGTCGGCAAGACGGAGCGGCGCATAATTGTCGAGGATGTAGAAACCACGTCCGAATGTCGCCGCCACCAGATCACACTCGTGCTGCTGTACAGCGAGGTCGCGCACCGGTATCGTCGGCATATTGCCTTTGAGCTGTATCCACTTTTCTCCGCCGTTGTTCGAGAAGAAGAGGCCGAACTCCGTACCGGCAAAGAGAAGGTTCGGATCTTTATAGTCCTGTGCGAACGCAAGGACTGGCCCGTCTGCAGGAAGATTCGAGCTGATCGAGGTCCACGTCCTTCCCTGATCTGTGCTCTTCAACAAGTAAGGCTTGAAGTCTTCGTTTTTGTGATTGTCGAATGCGGCATAGACAGTGTTGGCGTCGAACCTGGATGTAATAACCCGCGTGACATACGCCAGCTCCGGCACCCCGGGAAACTTGTCGATCTTCCGCCATGTCTTCCCATCGTTGTCTGTGACTTGTATGAGGCCGTCATCAGTACCAACATACAACAGTCCGCGTTTGAGCGGAGACTCGGAAATGCTCGTCAATGTTCCATAGAATGAAGTCGATGTGTTTCTGGCAACCGCATCCGGTCCCCAGACCCTTCCCATGATTTTCAATTTATTGACATCAATCTGGCGTGTGAGGTCGCCGCTAATTTCGGTCCAGCTGTCGCCGCGGTCTGTGCTCCTGAAAAGCTTGTTCGCGCCGAAATAGATCGTGTTATGATCGAACGGACTTATGATGATTGGCGAGTCCCACTCCCAGCGAAGCGGAGCTTCATTCTTCCCCTGCACAGGTTGGATACCAAGCATTTGTTGAGTCTTCCTGTTATAGCGAACGAGACCACCATACTGGCTTTCGGCATAGACTGTGCTCGGGTCGACTGGATCGACGCGCGATTCAAACCCGTCGCCCCCGACGGTAATGAACCAATCAGAGTTGACGATGCCCGAAGCGCTCATCGTTTGCGAGGGGCCGCCGACAGAATTGTTATCCTGCGTGCCGCCGTAGACATAGAAGAAGGGTTCAGAGTTATCGACATCGACATCGTAGAATTGCGCGATCGGAAGGTTGCTCTTGAAATCCCAGTTCTGCGCGCAGTCGTAACTCTCGTACAATCCGCCGTCGCAGCCGACCAGGTAGTAATCGGGATCATTCGGATCGACGTACATGACGTGGCTGTCGACATGCTTCCACTTCTCATCCATGTGCTTCATCGTCCTGCCGCCGTTATCGGAATACATGAGATAGGTACCCATGAGATAGATCCGATTAACGTTCTTCGGGTCGGCATAGATCGTCGCGTAGTACATAGCCGTTTCATTGTAGCTGTTCATCTTCTGCCACGTTTCGCCGTAATCTGTCGATCTGAATATTCCGCCCTTTCCTTCGGCAGCTTCGATTGTCGCATACAAAACGCTCGGCTTCACCGGCGAAACCGCAAGTCCGATCTTTCCCATGTCGACAGTCGGCAGCCCGGCCGCGAGTTTCGTCCATGTTTCGCCGGCATCTGTAGACTTGTAAATTCCGCTTTCGGGACCGCCGTCGATAAATCCCCAGGTATGGCGGCGCCTCTCGTAAGTTGAAGCGTACAAGACATTGGGGTTTGTCGGATCCATCTCGACATCGTTCACTCCGGTATTCTCGCTGATCTTCAGAACATCCTTCCAGGTTTTGCCGCCATCGGTGGTTTTAAAGAGTCCGCGGTCGCCCCCCGGTCCCCAGAGCGGTCCCTGAGCCGCGACATAGACGATGTTCGAGTTTCGCGGATCGATCAGGATTTTGCCGATGTGCTCTGAGGTTTTCAGCCCCATGTTTGTCCAGTGTTTGCCGCCGTCGAGAGTCTTGTAGATCCCATCGCCCCATCCTACGCTGCGCTGGCTGTTGGCTTCGCCGGTCCCCGCCCAAACCACAAAGGGGTTGTCCGGATCCATCGCGAGCGCCCCGATGGAATAGACAGGCTCATGCTCGAATACAGGCGTCCATGATGTGCCGTCGTTGTATGTTTCCCACACTCCGCCAGATGCAACACCGACATAATAATGAGCCCTGTTGTTGGGGTCGACGGCCAGAGCGACGATTCTCCCGCCCGTAAACGCCGGACCTATCGAGCGAAGGGCCAGCCCACTGAAAGTCGCCGAGGACATGGCATCATTCTTCTCTGTTTTGGCCGGCGCAGCTTTGCGGTTCGGCTGCCCGAACGCGAGTCCCACGGATAGCAATAGGAAAAGAGCTGCTGAAGTAAAGCGGTAAGAATGTTTCATGGTGATGGTCTCCTTTGAATTTAGGTCCACAAGAAACTCTTGACTCAAATATACCTCCTCAGCCCTAAAGCTTGAAGAGACAAACATCCATCGCTCAAAAAAAACCAGGGCGGCCGTTCGACCGCCCATTTAATCCAACATTCCAGAATTCCCAGACTGCGTCCCGACAAAGGTGCCTTTGCCGGGGCTTCGTCGGGCAGACAATTATTCCGTGTTACATGCTTTACATTGCCGCTTTCGGCGGTGCCGGCTGATTGGGCGAACCTGCGTTTCTTAGCGGATAGTATATGAGAATCGCCGCAAGAACCAGGAATACGAGTATGCTTATGCCGAAGCTCGGATGCACGAAAATCAATGGCCACTGGACATCGTAGAAGGCGAGCGCGGCAAACACGAGACCCATCAGCGCTTCTCCGGCAATGAAACCCGAGGAGAGGAGGATGCCTGTGTTCTCGACGCGAGCACCCTGCGCATCATTGAACTTCCGACGTTTCACGATCAAATCGACGATGCCGCGGATAAGTCCACCGACAAAGATTGCCGCTACAGTCCCGAACGGCAGATACATCCCGACGAAGACGAGCATCGGGCTTCGCACACCGCTGATGATAAACCCAAACGCCATGATCATTCCAATTATCACAAGCGGCCACGCCATATGTCCGCCGACTATTCCCTGCGCGAGCGCTGCCATCATACCGGCCTGTGGCGCCGGAAGGTTTGCGCCGCCGAAACCGGTCCCGCCGCGGTTTATGTCTCCCTGGTTCAGTATCATCAGAGGTATAAACATCACAGCGGAGCCAGCGAAGACGCCGAGCAGGTCGCCGACTTGCATTTTCCAAGGCGTACCACCCAATATATGTCCGACTTTCAAATCCTGGAGCATCTCGCCTGCAACCGCTGCAGCCACGCATACTACCGCGGCCACACCGAGGACTGCTGCAACGCCCGCGATGCCCGTCTGTCCCAGAATCACCATCAGAATCGCTGCTATCAAGAGCGTAGAAATGGTCAATCCGCTTACAGGGTTGTTGCTCGAGCCGATGATGCCGACGAGATATCCTGAGACAGCGGCAAAGAAGAAGCCGGCGACCAGCATGACAATGGTTGCGGTCAAAGCGGCGGCAGCCTCATTCGCAAAATGATCGTAAATAAAGAAGGTCAAGATGCCGGCAAGTATTATTCCACCGCCGACATATCTGAAATCCATATCGCGTTCCGTCCTGATCTCAACTCTGCCACCCGTCGCGGCTTTTCTAACATCGCCGATCGCCCTGCCGAGACCGACGCTCAAGCTCTTTCTCATTTTATAAAGCGTGTAACCCGCGCTGAAGAGCATCCCACCGATGGCGATGGGGCGCACAAGTGTGAGCGAGACTGAGTAAGCGAGAGCAATCCACGAGCTTTGCGAGGCGGTGGCCGGAAGTGCGGTCGGGCCGATGAAATAAAGAAGAAGCGGCACAAACAAGCCCCAGGCAATGATGCCGCCACTGAAGTTCAACGCGGCGAGGCGCGGTCCGATAATATAACCTACACCGACGTACGCCGGGCTGACTCCGGGAGTCGTTATCAGCGCTCCGCCGCCCGAGTTGACGGTTGCGCTCGAAGAGCCGGTACCGAGCGACATCGGCAGCGGCGTGAATTTGATGAACCTCTCCCATGCAGAGGCGAAGAAGTTGAGCTGGCCGAGCGCATTGATCAGTCCGCCGATTCCCATAGCGGTGAAAAGATACTTCGCTCCGGTACCGCCTGTACGTCCGGCCTTGTGTATCTCGGATGCCGCGATCGATTCTGGAAAAGGAAGTTCCTTGTCTTCGACCATTACCCTTCTCAGGATTGTCACAAAAAGTATCCCAAGCACGCTGCCGACAAACATGATGGACGTCGCCACAAGGAAATGCCGGCTGTCGAAGTGTTTCCATATGCCCGCGATATAGAAAGCGGGGATTGTGAAGACGGCTCCGGCGGCGATGGACTCGCCTATCGCGCCAACTGTCCTTGCTATATTCTCCTCGAGCAGACTTCCTTTCATTGTCTTGAGGATGGCCATGCCTATGACGGCTGCCGGATAGGTAGCGGCGATAGTCATTCCGGCCTTCAGTCCCAGATACGCGTTGGCGGCTCCGAGAATGACGCACATTACCAACCCGAGTAATACTGCCCTGAGGCTGAATTCCCTCATGGTAGTCTCAGCAGGCACGTACGACTGAAATCGCGTGCCATTTACCTGTTCAGCCATGGATGCTCCTTTCCCGCGGATCGTCTGCACGACCCCGGTTGTTTAGGTTATGACTCAATTAGACATTTATAGAGAAGCAAATTATTGCAGCCGCGCACTAATGGAGTAATCAAATCAGCCTTTCATTTGACTTCGTGAATATAAAAGCCCCTTGCCGGATTTTCAACGAAAATGTGACCGTTCCGTCCCATCTTGTTCTATCTCATCGTTGAAACTTAGCGCACTGCTTTTTATTTTGTCGAGGTACTAACCAAAAGGATAAAGGCTATGGAGAAGATCAAATTCGGAACAGACGGATGGCGGGGAGTTATCGCGCAGGACTACACGTTCAGCAATGTTTCCAGGGTTGCACTGGCGACAGGAAGATATTACAAGAAGCATAAGTTGGCTAAGAACGGCATACTGGTCGGGCACGATACCAGATTCCTTTCTGCTGAATTTGCCGAGAGGACGGCTCAGGTTATTGCGAATACCGGATTGAAAGTCATACTTTCGGACGGCTACTGCCCAACCCCGGCGCTTTCGCTCGCGATACCGGAATTCAAAGCTGCCGCGGGCGTGGTGATAACCGCGAGCCACAATCCGGCAAGATACAATGGGTTCAAGCTGAAGGCCGATTTCGGAGGGCCTGAAGATGTCGAAATAGTAAACAAGGTGGAGAAGGAAGCCAACAAGACTTCTGAAAAAGCTCTCGAGCTAGTAAAGAAGAGCTTTGACGAACTGGCCAAAAAGGGGAAGATAAGTAAGGCTAATCTCAGGCAACTGTACATAGATGATCTCAAGAAGAAGATCGACATCGTGTCGATAAAGAACGCGCGTTTGAGAATCGTTCATGATGCCATGTACGGAGCCGGACAAGGGATTCTTCAGCAGATCATCGAAGATGCCGATGTGATACACAATGAATTCAACCCGTCGTTCGGCGGCGAACACCCCGAGCCTATTGCCGCTCATCTCCCTGAGCTAATGAAGCTTGTGCCAAGCGGGAATTACAACGTCGGACTCGCCACAGACGGTGACGCGGACAGGATCGGAGCTGTCGACGAGCATGGCAATTTCGTCGGACCGCAGGAAGTTTACGCGCTTCTTCTGAAATATCTCTACGAGACAAAAGGCATGAGAGGCGAGATCGTTAAGACAGTCTCTGTCGGCGAAATGCCGGACAAGCTGGCAAAACTCTACAACCTTCCGCTGACTGAGTTGCCGGTCGGCTTCAAGCACGTCGCTTCGCTTATGGTTTCACGAGACGTGCTGATAGGTGGCGAGGAAAGCGGCGGTGTCGGCCTGAAGGGACATATCCCGGAACGTGACGGTTTATTCCTCGGTCTTACGCTTTGCGAGATGATGGTGAAAAGGGAACGAACCCTTGGCGAGCTTGTGAAAGAGTTATTCGACCAGGTGGGACCGCACATTTATAGAAGGATCGACGTCCGAACAACGGAGAAGTACAAGCAGAAGGTTCTCGCGAAAATGAAGAAAGGGCTGAAAGAAGTTGCCGGACATAAAGTCGACCATGTGCTCAAGATCGACGGGTTCAAATACTTCTTCGCCGACGGCGGATGGATGCTCGTTCGCGCTTCCGGGACGGAGCCGCTTATCCGTTACTATTGCGAGGCGGAGTCGAAGGACAAGGTCGACAAGATTCTTGAAGCGATCACGAACCTGTAGAAGTCTAAAGGCAGCCAGCCTTGTCAGGGTGCAACCCCCTGACAAGGCTCATCTCCGGTCAACACGGCTTACTCCCCGCCATTTCACCCACACCTTTTCATCCTATTCCCCGGAAACCATTTCCAGCGATCCGTTTGTTAACGATATTAGACAGAGGAGATAAAAATGCTTGAGACATTCGATTTATTTATAGATCAGATGCGCAAAGAGGTCAGATCGCTCGGCGCTCAGGAGCTTAAGACTCCGGAAGAAGTGGACAACGCAGTGAAGGGCAATGGTACCACACTGGTTTTCGTCAATTCGATCTGCGGTTGCGCGGGAGGGGTCGCGAGGCCGGCGCTCTCTATTGCCTTGAAAAACAAGACCTTACCGGACAGGATAACTACGGTCTTCGCCGGACAGGACAGGGAGGCAACCGAACGCGCGAGGAGTTACTTCACGGACCAGCCACCATCGTCCCCATCCTTTGCCCTTCTCAAAGACGGACATCTTGTGACGATGATTCACAGAAGCGACATTGAGAGACGGGAGCCGGAAGAAGTCGCCGGATTACTCAGAGAGACTTTCTACAAGCACTGCTGAAGTACTTAAATTCTCGCTTAACGCCAAGAGTGCCTAAGACACCCTAAGTGTGTCTTTCCTTTCGGTAGGTAACACTCTACACAAAGCGGCGGGGAGTATGGATATAAAATCGCCTATTTTACTTCAGCTTCCACTTCGATCTCTTCTTCAAGTTCTTCTTTCCTCGTGCCGAAGAACTTTATGTAGAGATAGAGGTTCGCTGCCATTATCACGCCGTAGATAAAGAAGGGCATCTCAAATAGCGCGGTGTCCATCAGGTAACCGCTTAAACCTGTACCGGTGGAAGAAGCAGCGAGCCGCGCGACCTGGTTTATGCCGAGTGCCCTTCCCATCTCGTCATTGTCGACACGTTTCGTCAACTCAGATTGCTGAATGGGAAGCGCCATAACCCTTAACGCCGGGCCGATGATGTAAATGAACACGGCCACCGGCAGAAACCTCAGGAGGGGGAAAACCACGAATAGGACTGTCCCGATGCCTCGCGTGACGACGATGCTTTTGACGAAACCGAAATATTTTTCCAGCATCGGCGCCCCCAGAATCGCGAACGAGCCAAGAAGCCCGCTCGCGAAAGCATATTCAGACATCAGCGACTTTGGAACGTGGTACACAAGTACAAAAAACGGGATAAGAAAAGGTACGATGAGCCCCTGCGAAAGGCCGTTCAGCATTCCCGTCAATGTGAATTTTCCAATTGTAGATTTAGTCTTCAGCTTTCCGATTTTCCCTCGAGCTTCCGCCACGTGAAGATACCAGAGGCCCGGGACACCGGCTGCCGAAATTATTGCCGAAACCATGAAGATATCTCGCACATCGAACAACTTGGAAAAGAGCGCTCCAATTGCGGCAGTCACGCCTGATAGAAAAGTGAAAAAAGAGAAGTACCTTGTCCTCTTCTCGTGGGGCGCGAGACCTGCGAGTACGGCGCTCTGTATCGGCTGAACCGCTCCTCCGATGCCGCCTCCCGCGAGGGAGCCGGTGGCCGAGTAGCCGCCAATCATCGCGGCGGGGACAATCGTCCAAAGGCTGCTAGAGAAATAAACTATTACTGCACTTACAGGAAGCAACGCGCTCGCGATTATGAGCGTGCCTCTCTTCCCCCATACATCTGTCGCGATTCCCGAAAAGAATCCGAAAATTGCCGTACCAACAGTGGCGGATACATAAATGAGCCCGATGACGAACGCGCCGTAGTGTAGAGTCATCAGTATGTAATATGGGAATGCCACGTTGATCATTCCCGCTGCTATACTTCTTGTAACCCTTGAAAAGCCGAGTACGGTTATGTCTCTATTGATAGAATTCTTCATTTCGTTTGAATTAAGTCCGAAACCTGAAAGTAAGTCTTTTTGTCCACCGGATTCATCAGTTACTCATATAGACGATTGCGCTTCCCAACAGTTGCAGTGTAAAACGTTGAAGGAAGTCACGCGCCGGTGGTCGCGTCCGAATTTTTCGGGCCGAATAATTTAACATAAAGGTAGAGATTCCCCATCATCAGTACACCATAGGCCAGGAAAGGCACTTCATACAGCGCGTTTTGCATAAGATAGCCGCTCAGTCCCGTTCCTGTCGACGAAGCCGCGAGTCTTGCGACCTGGTTTATGCCGAGCGCTCTTCCGAGGTCGTCTTTGTGCACACGCTTCGTAAGTTCCGATCTCTGTATCGGAGCGGCAACAACTCTAAGCGAAGGGGCGAGGATGTATATCGCGATGGCCGCCGGAAAAAATTTTACGACCGGAAGTAACGTAAACATCACAAGACCAAGTCCACGTGTCGCCACAACGCTCTTCACAAAGCCGAGTTTTCTCTCCAGAAGCGGCGCGCCCAGGATCGCGATTGAGCCGAGCGCGCTTCCGGCAAAAGCGTAAACGGACATTTCGGTCATCGGCACGTGATATACCAGGACAAAGAAGGGTATGAGAAAAGGGACGACGAGTCCCTGTGACAGCCCATTGATCATGCCGGTCAGCGTAAATTTGCCGATCACCGTTATTGTTTTCAGCTTCTCTCTTTTTTTCCTCGTATTGGAAACATGCAGTTTCAAAAGTGCGGGGATCGTTATCAATGAAATGAGAGTCGCGGCAAGGAAGACATCGTGGACAGTCAGGACTTTCGTTAAAAGGGCGCCGAGCGCGGTAGCCAACCCGGAGATGAAAGAGAAGACCGAGTAGAATTTGGTCCTTTCGTCTCTAAGTGTCAGCTCAGCAAGCACGGCGTTTTGAACCGGTTGAATCGCGCCGCTAACACCGCCTCCTAGGGAGCCGGTTGCCGAGAAACCGCCAATCATCGCGGCCACCATGATCCAAAGGAAACTCGTAGAGAAGTAGACGATAAAGGCGCTCACGGGGAGGAGAAGGCTCAAGACGATAAGCGTATTTCGCTTTCCCCAGGAGTCCGCAGCAAGGCCGCCGAGGTAACCGAGGGCCGCGGTCGCGACTCTGGCAGACACGAAGATTATCCCCATCTGGAGCGCTCCATAATGGAGCGTCGTGAGTATGTAATACGGAAACGCCACCCCGATCATTCCACCAGAAACGCTTCTGCCAACCCTGTTGATCATCAGGAGGTGAATATCGAAGTTCGCTCGCTGTGAACGCGGATAAAACGGGTTCATAGAAAAGAGGAAAGCTGAAGGAGGTATTCCGCAGAGAGGCATCGATCGACATCGATGCCTCTCTGATTATTTGTCGAACGAGCGCCTATTTGGGGATAGTCTCCAAGCGTTTCAAATCTTCTCGAAGCGGGCCTGGAAGAACCTCAGATGTTTCGGCTCGTAAACCATCTTAAGCCCACGAATCTTCTTGCGGTTTTCGTAGACTTCCAGGATCGATTCGGCGGTAACGTCCATGTGCGCCTGAGTGTAAACGCGCCTTGGAATGGTCACCCGAACGAGCTCGAGCTTCGGATGCCGGTTCTCGCCAGTCTTCGAATCGCGGCCAGCTGAAACTATGCCGCGTTCCATAGTGCGCACGCCGGAGTCGACATAGATTTCAGCAGCAAGAGTCTGGGCTGGGAACTTATCCTGCGGAATGTGCTCCAGAATTTTTTTCGCATCGAGAAACACCGCATGTCCGCCGATCGGCCTCACAATCGGGATTTCCCAATCGATCAGCTTCTGCCCGAGGTACTCAACCTGGCCGATTCGCGAGCGGATGTAATCTTCCTTCGTCATTTCCTCCATGCCTCGCGCCATTGCTTCCATGTCGCGTCCAGCCAATCCGCCGTAGGTATGAAGTCCTTCGAATACGACAACCATGTTTCGCGCCTCGTCGAAGATCTCTCTATCGTTTATAGCGAGGAATCCGCCGATATTTACCAGAAGATCCTTTTTACCGCTCATCGTTGCGCCGTCCGTGTAGGAGCAAAGCTCTTTCAAAATCGCGGCTATCGATTTCCGTTCGTACCCCTTCTCGCGGGTTTTTATGAAGTAAGCATTCTCCACCGCGCGCGTGGCGTCGAGAATTATTTTTATGCCGTGGCTTGAAGTAAGCTTCCTGACCGCCTTGATATTCTCCATCGAGATCGGCTGCCCACCAGCCATATTCACAGTTGCGGCGACGCTGATGTACGGAATCTTATTCGCGCCAACCTTCTTTATCAAATCCTCAAGCTTCTGAAGATCGACGTTTCCCTTGAACGGATGAGGCGACTCGGGATCGTGCGCGTCGTCTATGATCACGTCGACGAACGCTCCCCCCGCCCTCTCCTGGTGTTCCCGTGTCGTCGTAAAATACATGTTCCCGGGTATGTAGTCGCCCTGCTTGATCATGATCTGGGAAATGATGTGTTCGGCGCCTCGTCCCTGATGTGTCGGCACGAGGTACTTGTAGCCGTAATACTTCTGCATGTTGGCTTCGAGGTAGTAGAAGTTCTTGCTTCCGGCGTAGGCTTCGTCGCCAAGCATCATTCCGGCCCACTGGTAATCGCTCATCGCGTTCGTGCCGCTGTCTGTTAGAAGGTCGATATAGACATCTTCCGAACGAAGGAGAAACGTGTTGTAACCCGCCTCTTCAATCGCCTCTACCCGGTGTTGTCGGGTAGTGGTCTTCAAGGGCTCAACCACCTTGATCTTGAAAGGCTCAGCCCAGCTTCGTCTTGTTGGTTTTGGGTATGGCATTTCGTCACCTGTTTGGTTGGACAAAAGTTAATGCGAAAATTTATCCGGTAGGATCAATAGATTCAATGGAATCCGGAATAATGGAATCGCGTATTGGTAGATAGTAGCCGTAGTGGTCTTCGTGGGATAATGGATAAGGGAATGATAAGATTTTGAAATGCTTGGAAGTTGGAACCGTGGAATTATGGATTAGTTGATGTATAGTAAAATGGAACAAGTGGATTATTAAATTAGGTTTACGATGAAAATGCTTAACATTAATCCGGCGAGAAGAAGTAGGTGAACGGGAAAGTCCTCTCACTCCTTCGAAGTCCAGTCAACGGCGAAAGGCTTGAACTGATTGAAAGAGCCGGCGAGACGTACCTTATCGGAACAGACAGCGGCACGTCCTTCCCGGTACGAGATGGGGTACCGATCTTCATAGATCCGGGCCGGCTTACCGTAGCCAATGAGAAGAGCAGGATCTATTATGATATTCTCTCCCCCTTTTACCGGTTCACGCAGTCCGTGTATTACAAAATAAGAGGCGGGGAAGAACGGTCGCGGAGCGAATACCTTAGATACGTTGAAGTCAGCAACGGCGACTCCGTCCTCGAGGTTTCCATAGGCAACGGAGTGAATATAAAATATCTCCCAATGAACGCGGAATATTTTGGAGTGGATGTTTCGTGGGGACAACTGAAGAGGTGCCAGCGAGGCGTCGGTCTGAAAAGAGATGTCGAAGTATTCCAGGCAGAGGCTGAAAGTCTCCCCTTTCGCGACGAAGCCTTCGATGTCGTCTTCAATGTCGCTTCGATCAATTATATCGAGGACAAGAAGAAGGCAGTTGACGAGATGTTTCGAGTCGCTAGGCCCGGCGCGCGGCTTTTAATAGCCGATGAGACTGAGAAGGCGGCCCGTGCGCATAACAAGCTCCCCATCTTTCGTGGTTTCTTTAACGGCTCAAGAGACCCGGTCACTCCACCGGTCGACCTCCTCCCGTCCGATGCGAAAGAGGTCAAACTCTCAGAGATAAGAAACGGGTTATACTTCTGTCTGCAGTTCCAAAAGCCCGCTTAACCTGGTCAAGTTCCGGAACTGTAGCAAAGTTCTGAGGTTAGAACAACGGCTTATACCCGGCTCTCTCGACGGCACGGCGAGTTATTTCAAGAATACCCGACCTGTCGTTGTGCGGAAGCGCTGGCACCTCTGGCGCCGACTCGAGTCTATCCAATAAACTTTCTGCCTCATCGCCTGCCAACTGGTCGATAAGTCGGTACAAACCCCCTTCCTCCTCTTCGAGAGGGTTATGCGCTTTCAGTATGGAGCGTATCGTTTCGACTATCCCAGGCGTCGGGGATGGAACCAGAAGGGCAACGAGCGCACCGTGATCGAGCCGTAGTCTCGCGGCGACTTCAACCTGCCTTCCGTTTTGCAAGCGCGCGATCGCAGGGAGCACTATCTTCTCTTCGATCCCGATATGCCTGAGCAATCCCTGCCGGAATTCGCAATAACGCTTCATGTCGATTCCGCCATTTCCCTCCGATGCCTCTCTTAGGAGCTTATCCAAACTTTCATGGTCGCCGAATAGATATTCGTATATACTATTCATACTTACCTAAGCTAAATAAAAAGGGAGAGTTTCAACAGAGCCAGGCTTCACGCGATTTTGGTGATCACTACCTTCCACACTTCCGGTCCCTGCTCAACGTATTCCCATCTGAAGCGTCCCGGCTTTTCAAAATTGAATTCGTAATAGAGCGGTTTTGGGTCGTGGTCGTTAATAAGGGTCATCGATTGACCGGTATTTAGCGTCTCGAAGGTTGCGTGTATAGTCGGATGTTTTTCTCTCGGAATAATCGGTCTGACATCCAGCTCAACCATATTCTGATCTGTCGGCATTGTTAACTCCTCTTTTTGTTTACAAGTTATTTCGGGCAGCGATTGTTCACCTTGACTTTGGTCAACCGCGTCGTTGCTTCGCAGTTCAGATTGACAAGTCATACAATCACGTGGTTGGCTTCCTCTATCATAATCCTCTTGACCTAAGTCAATTCTTAAATTCATTCGGACGCATATATTTCGGATGTGATTATCTGAAAATACTTGCACGCAACTCAGGAGGGAAAAATGAACGAATCGAATACCGAACACTTGTCGCCGTGGTGGAAACATTCGGTGATACTCATTATGATTGCGGCTTTCAGCGTCCTTATCTTCGTCGCAGTCAGGAGCTATCAGGATGCACCACCTGTTCCAAAAGAAGTTATCGACGCTCAAGGAAATCAGCTCTTCACCGGCGCAGACATCAAGGAAGGACAGGAAGTCTTCCTGAAATACGGGCTGATGGACGACGGGACCATCCTCGGTCACGGCGCTTATATCGGACCAGACTATTCTGCCGATTACCTTCACAGGGAAGCTCTCACAGTTCAGGAAGAACTCGCGTCACAGAGATTCAACGTTCCATATGACAGTCTGACTCAGGAAGAAAGGAACAGCATAATCGCCGACGTGCAGACTATGCTGCACAAGAATAATTACAATGCCGCGACAGGAATCCTCACGCTTACAACAGAGGAAGCCGACGCGTTTAACATAGCTGTGCGGCACTGGACTAATTACTTCACCCTACCCGACAGGGCTCCGGGCCTGCCGAAGGGTTTCATATCGAATCCGGCACAGTTGAAGCATCTCACCGCTTTCTTCGCATGGGCAGCTTGGGCCGCCGTCACAAACCGGCCAAACGAGAGTTACTCGTACACAAACAACTGGCCGTTCGACAAGCTTGCCGGCAACACGCCGACAAGCTCAGCCCTGATCTGGAGCGCGCTCAGCCTTGTATCGCTCCTCGGGATGACCGGTCTGATACTCTTTCTCTTCGGGAAGTTTGACTACCTCGGATGGAAGTCCGGGATCGACGACCACTTTCCTCTCCCTGCCGCGAGTAATCCTACCGAGAGCCAGAAAGCTCTGATGAAATACTTTGTTGTTGTCGCGGCCCTGTTCGTTCTGCAAACCTTTGCCGGGGGCGCTCTTGCTCACTATCGCGTTGAGCCATTCGGCTTTTACGGATTCAATTTGGAGAAATGGCTTCCATTCAATGTGGTGAGGACGTGGCATCTTCAACTCGCGATATTCTGGGTAGCGATGTCGTTCGTCGCGGGAGGACTTTTCTTACCGCCGCTCTTGAGCAAATCGGAACCGAAAGGACAGGAGTCCTGGGTGAATCTCCTTTTTGTCGCCGTTGTCGTTGTCGCCTTAGGAAGCCTCTTCGGAGAATATCTTGGCATCAACCAGGCCCTCGGAAAGCTCTGGTACTATTTCGGAATGCAGGGATGGGAGTATCTCGAACTTGGAAGGGCATGGCAACTGCTTCTCATAGTCGGACTCGTAATCTGGCTGATCCTCGTTTTCAGGGGACTCCGGCCCGCAATGAAGGACAATGAGAAAAAAGAGCTTACTTCACTTTTCCTTTACTCGGCAGTCGCGATACCTCTTTTTTATCTCCCCGCACTGTTCTTCGGACCGACCACAAATTTCACGGTTGCCGATAATTGGCGATTCTGGATCATACATCTGTGGGTGGAAGGATTCTTCGAACTATTCGCGACAGTCATGGTGGCAGTAATTTTCTACCAGCTGGGACTCGTCCGCGCAATTTCCGCGACGCGCGTCGTCTACCTCGATGCGATACTTTACCTCGGAAGCGGAATCGTGGGGACAGGACACCACTGGTACTGGACGGGCCAAAGCAATATCACGATGGCGCTCGGCGCGATGTTCTCGGCAATGGAGGTGGTGCCTCTCACGCTCCTCACGTTGGATGCATGGGACTTCGTTCGCCTGACGAGGAAGCGCTCGCAGGACGGCGGAGCCAGAATCGCGCAGGGCCAAAAATGGGCGTTTTACTTCCTCATGGCGGTTGGATTCTGGAACTTCTTAGGCGCGGGAGTCTTCGGGTTCCTCATCAATCTTCCTATTGTGAGCTACTACGAGGTCGGTACAACCCTCACCCTGAACCACGGACACGCGGCAATGATGGGAGTGTTCGGAATGCTCGCGCTCGGTCTGATGATGTACACGCTCAGACGGCTTTCGACCGACGATGTCTGGAGCAGGAACGAGAAATATGTCAGGATCGGATTCTGGGGATTAAACATCGGCCTAATGCTCATGGTCGTACTCGACCTCTTCCCCGCTGGGGTCCTGCAGCTTGCCGACGTTGTCAACCACGGTTACTGGCACGCGCGCAGACTCTCGTTCCTCGATGCAGGGACGTATCACTTGTTGGAATGGTTAAGAATAATCGCGGACGTCGTTTTCATCGCGGCAGGATCGATCCCGATTTTGATTTTCGCTCTTAAGATTTTTGCCGCCAGAAAAAAGATGTGGAGAGAACTCGCCGCAAGGGTTTGATATCCATCTCTCCTCACCTTGAAGCCCGTTCGACCCGGTTGTCAAATACTTTGGCACGGGCAACGGGCTTCTCCTTTCTGAACAGGTAAATCCGATCAGCTCTTCAAGCCGAAAACTTCGAGGGCGTCTTTTGTCGTTTCGTACCCACTATGATGGACGCACTTCAATCCGAAGCCGGCCGCGATCTGCGCGAACATCTTACGATCATCTATGTAGACCGCATCTTCCGGAGTAACCTGCGCAATGTCCAGGGCGATCCTGTAAATATCCCTGTCAGGCTTTCTCACGTGCACGAAGCTGGAAGAGACGAAAAAGTCTATAAATTCTCCGAGACGGAACGTGCTTATCCTGTACTCATTAACTTCGCGCCCCTCGTTGCTGATCACGCCAATCTTGAGGTTGTACTTTTGCTTAAGCGATTTGATAAGCGCGATCATGTCGGGGAATGGTTTTGACTGCTCAAATATAAAATTACGGAAATCCTCGTGCGAGAAGTTTCTCTTCTCATAAAAAGCTATCCGGTCAAGATATTCTCTGAGGCTCAACTTACCTGCCTCATAAGTGTCGTAAGTCAGATGATGACGCTCGTTCAATTCTTCGTAGTCAAGTCCGAACTTCCCCGCTGCCGCCTTTCGGGCATCGCGGTCCCATCCGTTTGTCAGCAACACGCCGCCTATATCCAGAAACAACGTTGACGGCACATTTTTCTTTTCCATAGTCCTCCTCCTACTCTGTATTTAAATTGCCGCCTGGACAGCCCCCTCGCGGTCAGTTCAAAGCTTCTTTAATTGCACCCTTCAGTCTATCGAGTCCACTTGCAGCGTCCTTGCCGAGATCGATCCTCAGGACTCGCCGTTCATTTCGTCTTAAGGCTTCCAGATCTCCGATCGCCTGCGCTTTTTTGAAGAGTGAAAATCCGTAAGGTTGTCCGGGGATCGCCGCGTCGACGGCATCCTCGGCCGTAAGCTGGATGAAGAGCCCCGTATTCGGACCGCCCTTGTGGTACTGTCCGGTAGAGTGCAGGAACCGCGGGCCGTATCCGAAAGTGGTCGCGAGACGCAGCTTCTTCGCGAGCTCGCGCCGGATATCAGCAATTCGGCTCTCGACATCGCCGCTCACCGGCAAGTACGCCATGATCGGGACAAAATCGCCCAGGGTCGATTGCTTTATGAACACCTTTAAGGTTTCCGCCAGAGTATTGCCGGCTACTGTTCCGTACACTGTCAGATCTCCATCCCGAATTGACGGAGGCTCATCCGGCAATCCCCCTTTCGCGCGGACCTCATCGAGAAGTTTGTTTGTAATGTCTTTGCTCTCCTGAACGTTCGGCTGATCGAAGGCGTTTATTCCCATTATCGCGCCTGCAACGGCCGTCGCGAACTCCCACCTGAAAAATTCCTGCGCGAGGTCGTAGACGTCCGCCATTTCTATCGTAACGACCGGATGCCCTGCATCGTTGAACTTTCGGACACGTTCATTCACAACGGCATCTTCATTGCCTTTCACCTTGATATGAACAAAAAGCCTGTCTCGGCCATAACTCTCTGGGTCCAAAAGAGGTTCGTCGCTTACAGGAAGAATCCCTTTCCCTTCCTTTCCTGTACTCTCGGCGACAAGCTGTTCCAGCCACAATCCGAAAGGTCCAATTCTCTTTGACACGATCAAGGTCAGCTTGTCCTTTCCCTTGATCGCAAGCTCCCCCATTGTGGCACCCAGGGCAAGGCCTGGATTTTTCTCGGCGGGAACGCAAGAGTGGCACGCGTGTGCCATGCGGAGCGCCCTCGAGAGAAACTCCTGCAGGTCCATGCCGGTAAGCGCGGCGGGGACGAGGCCGAAGTACGACAATGCGGAATAACGTCCGCCTATATCGGAAAAGTTGAGGAAGGTACGCCTGAATTTTCTTTCCCTCGCAACGTTCACGAGTTTGGAACCTTGATCTGTAATGGCAACGAAGTTACCACCCGCGTAGGCGCTCTTTAGCGCTTTCAGCCTTTCAAAGAAGTAGTCGCAGAACGCGTTCGGCTCTGCCGTGGTGCCAGACTTGCTGGCCACTATGAAGAGCGTGTCGGAGAGTGGCGCCTCCCGTTCGATTTTCAGAATAGTCGCGGGGTCCGTCGTGTCTAGGACAGTAAGAGGGATTCCATCATCAAGACGGCCAAAAGCTTCCGCCATAACGAGAGCGGCGAGGCTGCTCCCTCCCATTCCGATGTGAACGACATGCTTGAACCCGGCTTCCTTCACTTCCGCGGAAAATTCAAGGAGCTCATCGATAGTTTCTTCTATCTTTTCGGCGGCATGAAGCCAGCCGAGTGAATTCTTTATGACCTTCCTGTCAGATTCGTCGCTCTTCCAAAGGGAGGCATCCTTCTGCCAAAGTCTCGACGTGAAGTGTTCAGCCCCGGCTCTCGAAATACGTTCACTCACATCTTTGCCGAGCGGCCCAAGTGAAAAGGATTGAATGTCGACAGGTTCGCTCAGGGCGGCCTCGCGCTTGTCCCTAAGCGCCTTTAACAATAATGCGTATGCGTCCGCGAATTTCTTCACGCCATCATCTTCAAGATGCTGAGTGACCTCATCGATATCGACGCCAAGCGCGGGGAGACGTTCAAGAACCCTCCGCGCGTTCTCAAAATCACCGGTCAGCCTCACTGTCGGGTCGCCATGATCCCGATAGGCGTTGAGAGTCTCCAGCGGCAAAGTGTCTATAGTTTCAGGACCTATAAGCGCTTCCGCGTACTTGACGTCGCTATAGGAAGGGTTCTTGGCGCTCGTGCTCGCCCAGAGAAGCCGCTGTTTCTTTGCTCCAAGAGACTCCAGCTTCCTGAATCTTTCGCTGTGAAAAACCTCGCCGTAGATCCCATAAGCAAGTTTCGCGCTCGATATCGCGACCTGACCGCGCGCTCGTACGGCATCCGCAGTATCGGCACTCTGTTTCTGAATTTTTTCTTCGAATACCTTGTCAACTATCGAATCT